>JBHENR010000106.1:0-17575 GCA_046262555.1 Gemmatimonadota bacterium
CCCCCCCGCCGTTCCACCGCCGTACGACACCGTCTGCTCGTACGGCACCGGCACCACCACCCCCGCCGCCCCCCCATAGGCCGCCTCCGCATCCGTCACCCCCAGAAAATTCGGAAACTCACTCATATCGTTTCACAAACCTATTTGTCGCGAGAAATTGTTTTTTCGGATTACAGATCTGGTAGGCTGCTCAAGACGGCTGAAATCAAGGCGCGCGACGAGGCAGGCCGCAGGCCTAACGAGGAGTGCACGCAGAGAGCAGCCGTCTTCAGCAGCCGTCAATCGATAAGCACGGCAGCGGCGATGACGGTCGTCCATAAGCCCGCTTTATCACCAATGGCGGACTGGGTGATGTTTCGCGTCGTGACGATTTCGTCCGAAATCCTCCACACCTCCTTCCGCGCATCCCACGCCGCATCGGCGTCAAACTCCACCCCCAGCACCGTCGCCAGCATCTGCGCCGCCAGGTCCTCCGCATAGTCGCCGGCGTGCTGATCGGTCTGCCCGTACCCGTGGTGCTCGGAGAGATATCCATAGTGCGAGGCATCACGCGGGATCGCGACCCCGACCGACGAAGCGATCAGCCGGTGGGGCTCATTGGTGGCGGTCTCCGCCACGACGGTGAACAGCACTTGCCCCGCCTTGAGTTTCCGGGCGCCCTCCTTCCGCCGGATCATGCGGCAGCCCGGCGGGAAGATGCTCGACACGCGGACGATGTTGTATTCGGCGATGTTCGCGTCCCGCAGGGCCAGCTCGAACGAGGCGAGCTTCTCGCGATGGCGGCCGACGCCGCGGGTGAGGAACATCTCTTGTGCGACAAACGCCACGCGAGCCTCCTGGACGTTGGGTCAGAGTGGGGATTCGGGGTCGGGAATCGCAGGCGGAGCGGTCGCCGGCCGGCGGGCATCGAGCTCGCGCTGGCGCAGCGCGCCGCGCGCCGCCTCGTACTCCGCGAACAGGGGCTCGAGCCGGGGGTCATTGGGCATCGAGGGGACCATCACGATCAATCCTCCGGTCGCATCGGCGACCGCCGTGCCGTCGGGCGCGGGGTCGCCGAAGGCGAGCTCCACCCGGCCCAGAAACCGTCCCAGATCGCCGCTCGCGGCGATCCACGTGTCGGTGCCCGCCTGCTCGACGCTGGTCAGGCTCTTGCCGCCATGGCCGCTGACGATGAGATCGATCCCCTCCACCAGTTCCGTCAAGGCGAGGTCACCCTTGTACGACAGATGGCTCAGCACCACGATCGCATCCACGTTCTCGGCGCGGAGCGCGGCGACGCCCTGCGTCGTGCTCTCGACGATATCGTGAACGACCACACTGTCGCGCATCGCGGGATTGAGCAGGATGGTCGGATTGAACAACCCCAGCAGTCCGATCCGCCGGCCCCCCTTCTCTACCACCAGCGTGCGGTGGCCGAGGTCCTCGAGGCCGACGATGTCATAATTGGTGTGGACCCAGGCCATCGCGTTGCCGCTGACGACCTCCCGCACATACGGCACGCCCTGATTGATGTCCCACTCCCCGAGCGTGAAGGCGTCGTATTCCATCAACTCCATCGCGTTGACGAGCACGCGGCCGAGGGCGGCCCCGTAGGCGTTGTCACCCCCGGTGAAGTCGCCGGCATCGACCAGCAGAATGGGCGCATCGTCTTCGCGCCGCAGCGAATCGATCACCCAGGCGCGCTTGGCGAGACCGCCGGTGGAATCCGCCCGGCAGCCGCAGGTATCGAAATAGCCGTAGGCATTGGCGGTGTGGAGGACGAGCAGGGTGTCGGCGGGGCCGCGATCACAGGCGGCGGCAAGCAGGGCGCCCGCCACGAGCAGCGCGCCGCAACGCGGGGTCAGAACCGCCATCCCACCCCGAAGTGGGTTTCGTCGCCCAGCTCGCTGACCGAGACCTCGCGCGCCACGTCGGCCTCGAAGCTGCCGTAGCGGATGCCGATGCCTAACGCGCCGCCGACCTGGCGATTGCCGTCGCCCTCCTCATCGGCCGGATTGTCGAGCAGCAGCACGCCGCCGCGCAGGACGAGGGTCTCGTGCACCACCACCGCCGCACCGGCGTGCTGGCTCGTGCTCGAGAGTTCGCGCAGATCGCTCTCGACGTCAAAGGCAAGCGTCACGGCGTAGTCGGGCGACAGGCCGAAGAACTGACTCGGTTGGGTGCTTACGCCGACGCGGACGCGAGCGGGCAGCGCCTCGCCGCCCTCGCCCGCTTCCGTCCCGGTAGCCGTCGTATCGAACTCGAGCTGCGGTCCGAGATTACGCACCGCGATGGCGAGCTGCAGTGGCAGGGTGGGGCGGGGCGCGTAGATCGCGCCCACGTCGAAGGCGGGTCCGCTCGCCTCGGTCACGCCGAAGTCCGTCTTCACCCACTTGGCGGTGGCGCCATACGAGAGCCGGTCGCGCCAGCGATTGGCGTACGTCAGCCCGACGACCCACTCGCTGACGTCCACCGAGCCAATCGGCGTGGGCGAATCGTCGGTAAGGACGATCTGGCCGTAATCGAGCAGCACCACCTGCGCGGCGACCGTGCCCCAGTGCGTGACGTACGCGCCCGCCAGGTAGTTGCCGCTGAATTCGGCGACCGCGGCGGGCTCGAAGCGGCTGTAGGTCAATCCACCCCGCGTGAGGCCCGTGATCGTGGCCGGATTGATCGGCAGGCTCTGGAGCTCGCCCGGCGTCGCGGCCACCGCCCGGCCGAGGCCGATCGTCCGGGCTCCGAGGGGGAGCATGAGGCCGATCAGCCCGCTGTCGTCGGATCCCGCATCCTGCGCCGCACCGGACCCCGGTGCCAGCGCCAGCAGGGCCAGCGTGCCGATCGCTCCGGCGCGCAGGGCGCGTGGCAGACGCCGCGAGGCGGCGAGTGATGAATCGCGCGACATGGCGGTTGAATCTGCCCCCCCGGGACAGGGGCCGCAAGCAGGATGACGGAACCGCGTCACCGGACTTACAACGCGCATTCTTCACAGCGGCCGTAGATTTCCACCTTCCGGCGCGCGGGCCGGAAGCGGTGGAGCGAGGCGGCGTCGTGCACGGCGCGCTCGATGTCCGCGGATTCGAATTCAATCACCTTGCCGCACCGTAAACAGACGAAGTGCTCGTGATAGGGCCGCTCGGGCCGCGCTTCGTAGCGCCGGCAGCCATCGCCGAAATCGTGCTCGCGAACGCAGTCGGCCTGAAGCAGCAGCTCGAGCGTCCGGTACACCGTGGCCTTGCCGATACCGGCTCGCTCGGCCCGCAGTCGCTCCAGAATTTCATCCGCCGACAGATGATGATGCGTTCCGAACAGCAGCTCGGCGATGCGTAAACGCTGCGGGGTGAGTGGATGGTTTGCCGCACGGAGAAAATTCCGGAACCGCTCCAAACCCCCGTCGTGCTCGTGGCCCGGGGGTGCGTCCGCCGTCACGCCTGGCGCGCGGGGGGCGCCAGGAGCGCCGCCAGCGACGCCAGTTGGTCGTCCGGCTCCTGGTCCGGGTCGTCGAACGCGTGCTCCCCGTACGCCGCGCCCTCGACGCCGCACCGATCCATGAACTCGGCCAGAATGCGGGGCAGCACCGCGTCGGGAAACCGGGCGCGCCGGATGAAGTCCCAACCGGCGGGCGTCACGCCGCCGACCCGGCTCCCCACCGCCACCAGCTCCAGCCGGTCCGGCGCCACCCGCTTCGTGACGAGCGCGAGGGTGAAGGTGACGTCCCGCCGCTCGATCCCCTCGAAGCGGTAGCAGCGCACGAGCCGCTCGCCGGGCGCCAGGCGCAGCGCCTCGGTCAGCGCCGCGATCAGCACATTGGCACGCCCGGACTCGGTCCCCTATCCTCGCCCCCCTTGTGAGTCCCTCTCCCGCCCGCCGCGCACCCAACGAGATCGCCGCCGCGTCGTACGCGCTCGGTCTCCTCAGCGGGGCAATCTGTCTCTGGCGCTACGCCGATGAGCCGTTCGTCCGGTTCCATGCCTGGCAGTCGATCCTCTTCAGCGGCTTCGTCATCCTGGCGTACATCGCCCTCGATTACGTCCCGCTGCTGGGACTGGGCCTGGTGTTCTTTCTCATCGCAGGGGCGCTGGTCCTGTCGGTCTGGCTGATGTGGCGCGCCTACCGCGGCGAGTGGGCGATGCTGCCGCTCTTGGGAGACGTGGCGATCGAACGCGCCGAGATCGAGTCGGAGCGCCGGTAGGGTGATAGACCACACCTCGGAAATCCTCAGCCGGCGATCCACGCCGGCTCTTCCGCGACCTCCACATCCTCAAAGCCGTTTCGTGCGGCGATCGGCGCAGTGTCCAATGCACCCACGTGCCCGTTCGCTTCGGGGGCGGCGGGTTCGGGGGTAGCGGGCTCGGCGATTCCCAGGGCGACGGAGACGAGGGCGGAGACGCCGGGCTCCTCCATCGTGATGCCGTAGAGATAATCCGCCGCGGCCATCGTCCGCTTGTTGTGCGTGACGATGACGAACTGGGTGGCCGCGCTGAAGTGGCGGATCATGGTGAGGAACCGGCTCACGTTGGCGTCGTCGAGCGGCGCGTCCACCTCGTCGAGGATGCAGAACGGGCTCGGCTTGACCTGATAGATCGCGAACAGCAGGCTGAGCGCCGTCAGTGCGCGCTCGCCGCCCGACAACAGGCTGATGTGCTGGACGCGCTTGCCGCGCGGGCTGGCGATGATCTCGATGGCGGACTCCAGGGGATCGTCGGGGTCGGCCAGCACGATGTCGGCGTGCCCGCCCTCGAACAGCGTGCGGAAGGTCGAGTCGAGGTGCGAGCGGACCTGCTCGAATGTCTCGACGAAGAGCTCGCGCGCGGTGGCGTTGATGCGCCGGATCGCCTCCTCGAGCTGGCGCGTGGCGACGACCAGGTCGTCGCGCTGGCCGGTGAGGAACTCGAGCCGGGCGGACTCCCGCTCGAACTCTTCGAGCGCCAGCATGTTGACGGGCCCCAGGCTGGCGCGGCGGCGGCGGACGTCATCGAGCCGCTCGCGGAGCGCCTCGAGCGGAAGACCCTGCTCCTCGTCGGCGAGGGGATGGGCGGTGAGGCGCTCCTCCAGGCTCGCCTCGGTTCCGCCGTCTGACCCGTCCTCCAGGTGCGCGCGCAGGACGCCGCGGCGGTGCTCCAGCTCCTGGCGGGCGAGCGCGGCGTGGTGCCGGCGCTCCAGCGTCTCGTCATGGGCGCGACGCAGCGTGCGGAGCTCGGCGTCGAGCGCGGCCCGGCGCGCCTCGCGCTCGCGGAGCGCCTCGCCGGCGTCCCGCGCCCGGCGCTCAATCGTATCCAGCGCCGCGTGGAGCGCGGCGATCTCGCTCGCGGTGGCGGCGCGCTCGGCAGTGAGGCGACCTTCGGCCTCGGTCAGGCGGGCGCGCTCGGCCGCCCGCTCGGCGCCGGCCGCGGTAAGGGCCTCGGCCGCCGCCGACTGATGTTCGAGCTCGCGCTCAATCGCGCGCCGGGCGCTCTCGGCCTCGCTGTGCTCGAGCTCGGCCGCATGCCGGGCGGAGAGCCGCTCGGCCCGCACGGCGTCGTGCCGCTCGAGCGCTTCCCGCACGTCCGCCAGCCGCGCCTTGGCGCGGGCGACGTCCGCCGCAAGGCCCTCGGCGATCGCGGCCAGCCGCGTTCCCGCTTCCCGGGCGCGATGCCCGGCCTCGGCCTCCGCCTCACGCCGCCGCTGCAGCTCCGCCACCCGGCGGGCCGCCTGCGCGACGGCTTCCTCGGCCACGACCGTCGCGGCCCGCGCCGTCTGCCACGCGGCGTCAGCCGCTTCCGCCCCGGCGATGGCGGCGACCAGCTGCCCCTCGGCCGCTTCGAGATCGGCCTGCGCGCTCGCCAGCGTCGCTGCCGCGGCGGCGACCCGGTCGCGCCGGTCGGTCAGCTCCATCTCCGCCTCGCTCAGGCGGCGCCGGCGGGCGAGCAACCCCTGCGCGCCGTCAGGACCCGGCGTCCGCCAGCGGCCGGACGGTTCCAGCAGCGTGCCGTCGAGCCCGGCGATGACGTAGAAGCGGGCCGCGTGCGGGTCCGCCGCGAGACGATCCCGGCAGCGGAACGCGGCGGCGCGATCCCGGACGACGAGGAGCCGGTCGAACAGCGCGAGCCACTCGGGCGCGAGCGACGGCTCTCCCGTCCACCGCAGCGCGTCGCGGCCGCGGGCCACGAGCAGGTCCTCGACGGCGTCCGGCAGGCCCGGCGCCGGGTCGCGGTCGAGGAACTCGGGAATGAGAAAGTCCGCCCGGGCCGCGCCGGCTTCGGCGAGCCAGTCAGCGCCGGCCACGGCCGCCGCGCGGTCGCGCGCCAGGAGGCCGTTCCCCAGACTGTCGAGATAACGCTCGAGCGCGGCTTCGAGGCGGGGCTCGCTCGGCTCGACCGCGCGGGGCAGCGCTCCCGCCAGGCCGGCGGCCGCTCCGGCGGCCGACTCGGCCCCCGCCACCAGCAGCGCCTGCGCCCCTTCGCCGTAGCCTTCGAAACGGGCCTCGAGCGCCGCCAGCGCCTCGTGACGACCAGCGGCGGCCTGCTCCGCGGCGCGTTCCTCCGTCCAGCGATCGCGCGCCGCGGCGAGCGCCTCGGCGGCCGCGGCCTGCGCTCCGCGGCATGCGCCCGCCCTCCCCGCCGCCGCGTCTTGCTCGGCCTCGGCCCTGGCGACGGCCGTCGCCGTCGCTGCGGCCGTGGCCGCGTTCGCCTCAGCTTCGGCGCGCATCGCGGCCAGCGCGGCGTCGAGCTCGAGCAGCCGCTCGGCGGCGCCATCGGCGGCGCTCGCCTGGCGCGCCGCGGCGGCTTGCGCCTCGGCGAGTCGTTCCTGGCCGTCCTCCACCGTGACGATCAGCGTCCCCCGCTCGACCTTGAGTGACGCCTCGGCGTCGTCCTCCGCGCCACCGCCCGCGCTCGTGAGCCGGTCGACCACCGCCGCCAGCCGCGCGGCCGCCGCGTCACGCACGGCCTCGAGCTCCGCCTGCCGGGCGGCAATCGCTGCCGCCTGCTGCCCGGCCCGGGTCTCCTCGGCGGCGAGCGCTTCCAGCCGGAGCGTCCCCTGGCGCAGGGTCTCGCCGGTGACGAGTTGCGACTCCTCGCGCCGGGCGATCCGGCCGCGTTCGGCGTCGGCTTCGGCGCGGGCGGCGTGCTCCACCTCGCGGCCGGTCTGCAGCTCCCGTTCGAGCGTCTCGCCCAGCGCCTCCCGCTCGCCCAGCCCGGTCGCCTGGGCGGCTTCGGCGTCGGCCAGCGCCCGCAGCTCCGCCGCGAGCGGGGCTTCCTGCACCGCCAGCGCCCCGAGCTCCAGGGCGATCGCATGCAGATCCAGCCGCCGCTCCTCGGCCTCATAGGCGCGATAGCGGCGCGTGCGGCCGACCTGGCGCCGCAGGCTGGTGACGGCCTTATCCACTTCCCCGACGATGTCCTCCACCCGCAGCAGATCCTGCGCCGTGGCTTCGAGCTTCCGCTCGGCCGCCCGGCGCCGCGTCTTGTAGCGCGTCACGCCAGCCGCCTCCTCGAACAGGTAGCGTCGCTCCTCGGCCTTGTCGGAGAGGATGCTGTCGACCATCCCCTGCTGGATCAGTGAGTAGCCGGTGGTTCCGACGCCGGTTCCGAGGAACAGGTCCTGGATGTCCCGCAGCCGGCAGAGCTGGCGATTGAGCAGGTAGTCGCTGGTGCCATCGCGAAACACACGGCGGGTGACCGCGACTTCGGCGTACTGCACCGGCAGCTGGCCGTCGGCATTCGAGAAATGGAGCGTGACCTCGGCGAGGCTGATCGGCTTCCGCTCGCGGCTGCCGTTGAAGATGACCTCCTCCATCTTGGACCCGCGGACGAGGGTGGGCCGCTGTTCGCCCAGCACCCAGCGGATGGCGTCCGAAATGTTGCTCTTGCCGCAGCCATTCGGGCCCACGATGGCGGTGATGCCCGGGTTGAAATCAATCGCGACGCGATCGGCAAACGACTTGAAGCCGAACATTTCGAGGCGCAGCAGCTTCACGCGGTCTCCTCCCGGGTCATTCTTCCCGCTGGGTCAGGGTGGCGGGCGCATCGGCCGCGGCCAGCGCCCGGGCAAGCAGTGCGGCATCATCTTCGGTCTGGTACGCTCCGGCGTAGAGGCGGACGGGATCCGACCCGATCGCATACGCCGAAATCCCCTGCCGGCGGAGCGCCATCCGGCGCGCATCAGCCGCCGCCCGGGTAGCAAACGTGCCGAGCGGGAACGCCAGCGGCGTCGGCTGAACGACCCCCTCTTCGACCAGACCGGCGCCGACCAGGCGAGCCAGGGCGCGCTGCGCCGCCGCCGCGTCCGGAAACGCGCCGACATACACGCGGTGCCACTCCCCCTTGCCGGGGATCACCACCGGCGCGAGGAACGCGGCGTACCCCGCGGCGGCGATCTGCGCCACGAGCCGGCCGCCGGAGGCGCCCGACTGATACGATCCGACGTGCACCGAGAACGGCGCCGGTCGGCCGGGAGGAAAGGCGGGCGCGGAATCTGCGGCAACCGTTGCCGCGGCGGCGGAATGGGCGGTGGCAACGAGGCTCTCCGGCTCCGCTTCCTCGACGGGACGTGGTTCACCCGCGTCGGCGGCGAGGGCGATCATCGGCTCCTCGACGTCGGCGGCGCGAACGGCCGCGCCGTCATCACCCCCGCCAGCGAAAAGTGGCGCCAGCCGGCCGGAGCCCAGCCCGATGGCCGCCGCGGCGGCGATGAGCACGATTCCGGCCGCGACGGCCACGATCCACCGGGCTCCCCCGGGTCGCGCGCGCCGGGCGCCGCGGGGGGCCGCGGGGGCGATCGACGGCTCCGGCATGCGCGCGGCGAGCGGCGCTCTCGGGGGCTGGGTCGCGTGGGCGGAACGAGGTGCGGCAGGCGCGGCCGGCTCCTCGTGCCGCGATGCGCGATGCTCCAGCGGCCCGCCCCTGCCGCGCGCGGCGTCCCCCGCCGCCAGCAGCGCGGGCAGCGGCCCGAGATAGCGATGCGTCAGCTGCGCCAGCTCCCACGCGGCCTGCGGGTTTCCGGTCAGCCGGACCACCAGCCGCTCACTTCCCACCAGCGGCGCCGGGCTTTCCGGATCCTCGACCGTCACCAGCGCATGGCAGATGGCGCTGAGCCCCGCTTCGTCGGCCTGCTCCAGCGGCTGGGGCAGCGTCATGACGAGCGCGCCGCCACCCTGCCGCAGCGCCTCCAGCGCACCGCGAAACGCCCGGGCATCATCGAGCGCCGAGCCGGCCAGGAAGTAGGCGCCGCCGCTCGCCACCGACAGGCCCCGCAGGGCGGTCGCGTGCACGCACCGCTCGAGCGGCACGCCGAACTGCAGATGGTCCACCAGCCCCTCTTTGAGGTCCTGGCCCAGCAGGTGCTCCAGCCATCGCAGTTCGGGACTCAGATCGAGAAACAGGGTCCGCGTTCCACCGCGGGCGAGAAACGCCGCCGTCAGCAACGCGAAGAGGCGGGGATTCTTGCCCGATGCGGCGAGCCGGATGCCGATGACACACGATTCACTGCACGTGTCGCCCGCCAGGTCGGCCAGCAGCCCGGCGTACGCCGGATGGCGCTCGGCCAGCGCCGCGGCGCCGGCGCCGCTCTGGAGCGCCGCCAGCGCCTCGCGCCAGAAGAGGTCGTCGAGTTCGAGGTCCCGCATGCCACCCGGGGCGGTGGGAAAAGTCAATTCCGGATTGGGCATCAACTTACCCTCCATGAACTGGGCGAGTCAACGGTCAACCACTACTGGTAGGGGCCGAGCCCCACCGCACCACGACACCTAGCCCCTCACAAACACCGGCAGGACGCCCGAAGCGACCGGCCCGAAGGGCCGAACGGAACCTGATCGGACGAAGGATGGGGAACTTCGCCGTGCGGATGGGGACGCCGCCGTTATCAACCGGCGACGCATGCTCAGGCAGTGTACTGCCCCCTCCCGCCCCCCGCAACTACCGGAGCCGGGATTATCCCGCGAGGACCTCAGGGAAACGATCTCGTCCTGTTGGGGATTGTGGCGGCGTGTTCAGCCGCCGCCGGCCTAGAACTCCGGCGCGAGCGTGAACAGCACTTCCGGCTTGTCCAGCGACTTCAAGTCGGTCGGGCGGGCATAATCCAGCCGCACGACCGCGAACCCGAACAGGTTCATCCGCACGCCCACGCCAAAGGCCGCGCGACCGTCGAGCAGCCGGAAGCCGAACGGGCCCGGATCGTCGCTGGTCGAGAACTTGAACGGGACGTCCTCGCGGCGGGCGAAGCCGACGTCGAACCAGGCCGCGCCGCGAAGCGGCGGCAGCAGTGAGGTGCCCAGCCGCGGCCGCTCGATGATCGGGAACCGGAACTCGAGGTTGACCACGCCGACCTTGGTCCCCCGCAGCCGCACGTCACGGTAGTCGTAGCCGCGCAGCAGGGTCGGTCCGCCGATGGACTGAAACCGCACGTTTTCGTCACTCTGGCCGAAGCGGCCGAGGTAGAGCGCCCGCGAGGCGATGGTGAAGCGCCGGGCGAAGAGCCAGTAGTTGCGGATGTCGCCATAGAACTGGGAGAAGCTCTGGTCGCCGAACGCGCGCTGCACCTCGAACCGCTGGCGGGCGCCGCCGATCGGACCGGTGGAGCCATAAAACGCCGTATCGTACACGTAGGCCAGGGACGGGGTGGCATACGCCTCATTCGGCAGGTCGTCGGCGACGTCGGGCGTGGGATCGAATGGGTCGAACCGCGCGACCCGCCGGTCCACGTAAGTGTAGCCCGCCCCCAGCTCGACCCGGCGGAACAGGCTGAAGGGGTAGGCCCCGAAGACCTGCGCGCCGCGATACACGTCGCTCCGGAAGAGATAGTCATCGACCGGCCCGCCCGTCGACAGCGGCAGGAAGTCGTTGCGGAACTGATAGACGGTGGCGCCCCAGTTGAGCCGCTTCTTGAGATTGGCATAGGTGAAGAACAGGTCGCTGTCCGTCAGCGAGCCATAGACATTCGCGGTGACGTACAGGTTGTGGTCGCCCAACAGGTCGCTGAAGGCCAGTTGGGAGGCGCCGAAAACGCCGTTCCCGGTAGCGTAGCCGACCGCGGGCTGGGAGATGATATCGGGCTGGAATTTGACGTCATAGCTCCGCGACCGGAAGTCCGACGTGTCGCGCGGCAGGCCGATGGTCGGATCCCGCAACAGGGTGGCGATGTCCACCGGCTCGCGGAACGACGGCAGCCGGCGGGCGCCCGCGGGAGCGGGACCGCCGGCGCGCGGCGGGGGGTTCCGCTCGCCGAGGTAGGTCGAGACGGCGTCGGGTTGCCCCGGCGTCGCGACGACCACGTCCGGCTCCGGCGCCCCGGCCGTGGAATCAGCTGGCAGGGAGTCCGCCGCGGCGATCGCGGGTACCACGGGCGCGGGAGCCACCGGCCGCACGAAGGCGCCGGCCGCCAGATCGTACTCGGCCTCTTCGGCCGCCACGTACGGGGTACGGGCCAGCGCCAGCGGATCGTCGAGCCGGTAGAGGTCCCAACCCGCGTCGGCAAAGGCACTGAACACCATCCGCCGGCCGTCCCGCGACCAGGCCAGCGCCGGGCTCGACTCGATCACCCCGCTGACCCCCGTCAGCAGATCCGTGATCTGAAACGTGAGATTGTCCCGAAAGTTGTATACAAAGATGTTGGGTATGCCGGTCCGGTCGGAGATAAAGGCGAGCGTCTCGCCGCGCGGCCCCCACTGGGGATTGATGTTGTTGCCGTCCTGCTGCGGCACGAAGGTCGTCGTGCCGGACGCCAGCTCGTAGAGCCCGATCTGGTAATCGTCATAGGCGAGCAGGTCAAAGTCGGTGCCGGCGCCGAAATCGGTGGTAAAGGCGATCCGCTGGCCGTCGGGAGACCAGACCGGGTCGCGCTGGGCGTAGCGATCCTCGGTCAGGCGCCGCAGACCGGCCCCGTCGCGGCCCACGATGAACAGATCGCTGACACCGCCCACCAGGCCGGTGAAGACGAGCTCCTGCCCCGTCGGCGACCAGGTCGGCGTCTCGATCCCCTCCAGCCCGAATCGATGCTCGGCGACGATTTTCTCGTCGTCCACGCGCATGATGTAGAGAGCGTCCTGCTCGCCGACCTTGCTCGAGAACGCGAGAAACTTCCCATCGGGCGAGAACGCCAGGCCCACCCGCAGGAACCGCAGGCTCTCGAACGAGGCAGTCCGCTCGCCCTTCAGCACCTTGTCGGGATCGCCGGTGTCATCGAGGTCGGCGACGTAGATGTCATTGAAGTAGTCGCGGTCGGAGACGAACGCGACCTGGCGGCCGTCGGGCGACAGCGCCGGCCCGACGTTGATGCTCGACTCCTCGCGCACGTGGTTGGTCAGCCGCCGGGCCGCCGTTTCGGCGGTCGGGTACTCCACCACCTGCGGCAGATACGTCAGCCGGATCGCCTCGAGCCAGTCGCGCGAGAGATCTTCCAGCGTCAGGTTGAGCGACGACTTGAACGCTTCGCGCACCCCCATCAGCGGCGCCTTCTGCATGATCTCGCCGACCTTCTCGTCGCCGTACTTGGTCCCGATGTAATACCAGATCGCCTGGCCGAAGCGATAGACCCGGATGTCGCCGACGTTGGCGAGCTGGTCGAGGGTGGTGAGATAGCCGGCCAGCGAGGCGTCCCGCAGCCACATCGCCGTCTGGGCATCGATGCCGCCGGTCGAGAGGTATTCCGCCATCCCCTCCATGAACCAGAGCGGCGCGCGGAAGGCGAACGGATTGTTGCCCTGCGCCAGCGCGCCTCGCCGCATGATGTCGAACTGGAACGCATGGACCAGTTCGTGGGTCAGCGTATGATCGAATTCGGGATAGGCACTGGGGAAGAACAGCACGATCCGGTTGCGCAACCCCTCGGTGACGCCGGCGAGGCCGTCGGTGATCTGGAACCGGAAGATGTTCGTCTGGGAGAAGTCGGAATGCGAGGCGTAGAGGATGAGCGGCTTGCGCTCCTCCCAGTCGTGACGAAAGACCTTGGAGAGCCGGGCGTAGGCGCGTTCGGCCATCCGCGCCGCGTCGAGGACGGCGGCCTCTTCCTCGGGGTAGTAATAGATATCGAAGTGCTCGGTCTCGAGCACCTTGAAGTCGAAGGTTTCGTACTGGACTTTGTTCTTGCCGAACTGGGCCTGCGCCGGCGAGGCGGCGAACAGCAACCCGAACCCGATCAGCGCTCCGGCCGCAGCCAGGAGCGGGGCGCGCGGGGCGAAGCGAGACGAAGCGGCAAACCCGGTCATGTGCGTCCTTTCCCCTGCGGCCTGACGAGTGAACAGGCCCGCCCCATGGCGGGTTTAATCCATCGGGTGGGCTGGCGGTTCGGCCAGCGGATCCGGCGCAAGGATCGCCTCCGACGGGGCATCCGCCCAGAGGCGCTCCAGGTCATAGTACGAGCGGGCTTCGTGGTGGAAGACATGGACGACGAAATCCACGTAGTCGAGCAGGACCCAGCGGGCGTGCTGCAGCCCCTCGACGTGCCACGGCCGCAGGTCTTCCGCGCGCAACCGCTCCTCGATCCGATCGGCGATGGCGCGCACCTGGACGTCGCTCTCGGCAGTGGCGATAACAAAGAAGTCTGTAGCGCCGGTGAGGGGGCGCAGATCGAGCAGCACCACGTCCTGCCCGCGGCGATCCACCGCCTCCTGCGCGGCGAGGCGGGCGTGGGCGGCCGCGGTGACGGCATCGGCTTCCGTCGCGCGACGCGCGGGCGGGCTGACGGGCCGGCGCGCCGGCGGGGTCATCCTTCGCGCACGACCTGGACGAGCACGTTGACGACCACTTCGGGGTGGAGGCGGATCGGGACGTCATACGAACCCAGCGCCTTGATCGGCTGCTCCAGCCGGACGTGGGTGCGCTCGACGGCGAAACCCCGGCGGCTGATCTGCTCGGCGATGTCCGCCGCCGAGACCGAGCCGTACAACTGGTCTTCATCGCCGGCGTTCTCGGTGAAGGTCAGCTCGAGGCCGGCCATCGACGCGCCCAGCGCCTCGGCCTCGGCCTGGGTCTCGCGCTGCAGATCCTGCGCGCGCTTCTTCTCCTGCTCGATCCGCTGCTTGTTCGACGCGGTGGCGGCAAAGGCCAGCCCGCGCGGCAGCAGGTAATTGCGGGCGTACCCGGGAGCCACGTCCACGACATCGCCCGCCTGGCCCAGATCCTGAACCTCGGTCCGGAGAATCACTTCGGTATTCCTGGCCATCAGTTCACTCCGTGTTGAGATCCCGTCACGATTCGGGCGCCGCGTCCGCCTCGGAGCGCTCGCGCAACCCCAGCCAGACGTCCGCCAGCCCGATCAGCGTCCAGCCGACCAGCGCGGCCGGCGGCACGAACAGCACGAACACTGCCGGCAGGAGCACCCGCGCCCAGGGACCCAGGCCGCGCTGCTCAAGCCACCACCCCATGATCGCCAGCCCGGTGAGGGCGTAGAGCAATCCAAGGAGGATCACCACATTGATCCCGGCGCGCTCGAAAACGGCGCCCGGAAGCCACAGCGCCCCGAGCCCGCCGAGCAGCAACCAGACCGCCGGATCGGGCAGCCGGAAACGGGCGAAGGGCTGTCGCTCCAGCCGCTCCTCCACCGCGGGCGCCACTCGGCCCCAGCGCGCCAGCAGCCGGTGCGCGAGCCAGATGCCGAGCCACAGTGTCCCGGCCACCAGCGCCGGCCAGATCCGGCCCACCCAGGCGCCCGCGCCGGCGGCGATACCCTCGAGCGCCTCGATCGTCGCCGGATCCATCCCGAAGGCCCGGTAGCGATCCAGCGCCTGTCCGGCCCCGCGCGTCACCGCCTGCTCCAGCGCCGCTTCCCAGGCGGCCCACGCTTCGGGGAGCAGGGCCGCCGCCAGACCGATCGCGGCCGCCGCGCCTCCCAGCACCGGCAGCGCCAAGCCACCGAGGGTCGCGGGTATCCCAAGGCGGCCCACTGCCAGCCCGGCCGTCCCGACGGCCGCCAGCGCCACGCCGAAGAGCAGCGCGCCGGCGGCCGAAGGCAGCATCAGCGCGCCCAGCGCCACCAGCACCAGCGCCGCGGCGATCCGTGGGAGCGGGCGCCGGTCGTACAGCGCAAACACGGCCGCCGCCGGAAACGCCAGCGTCAGCCAGGGTCCGGGCACGCTCCCGAAGAGCAGGCTCAGCCCCACCGTCCATTCGGCCAGGCCGAAACGCCGGCTCTCCCGGCTACTGCGCGTGGTCGGGGATGTACGGGATGAGCGCCAGGAACCGGCCGCGCTTCACCGCGACCGAGAGCAGCCGCTGGTGCGGAGCACACGTCCCCGATACGCGCCGCGGCAGGATCTTCCCCCGATCGTTGGTGAAGCGATCGAGCAGGTGCTCGTCCTTGTAGTCGATGACGACCTTGTTCTCGCAGAAGTGGCACGTCTTCTTGCGCCGCAGCCGCGGATCCTTCCGCGCCTCTTTCTTCTTCGTCGTCTTCTTGCGGTCCTCTCTCATGCGGTCCCGGCTTCTTCCGTCGCGGGTTCGGCGACATCAGCGGTGGACTCTTCGAGAGGCGGCGCTTCGGTGACGAGCTCTTCCGGAGCGACCTCGGCCGTGGGCGTCTCCGCGCTGGGAGCCGCCACGTTCGGCGCGGCCAGCGGCCCGACCGGATGGACGATGGTGAGCTGGCGGAGGACCTGCTCGTCGAGCTTGGCGATCCGCTCGAACTCGGTCAGCGCCGGCACCTCGGCGTTGTACCGCAGGATCGCGTAGATCCCCTGCTCCTTCTTGCCGATCGGATAGGCGAGCTTGCGCTTGCCCCACGGAACGATCGAGACGGGTTCGCCCCCGTCGATCTGCAGGATGTTGCGGAAGCGGTCGAGCTTTTCCTCGAGCTGGCCCTCTTCCAGGGCCGAGTCGAAGATGAGGATGGTCTCATACGGTCTGGCCACGCGGTGCTCCCTTCGGTCTGAGGCGGTCCGCCCCCGCGCGGGGCTGACAGGGTATCGGAATAGCCGTGTAAGATACGGGATAAACCACACTGGAGCAACCACTTTTGCCCGCCGGACGGGGGCCGCCTATCTTGCTCAGATGTCGCTGCGGGCCGAGGTGGAAGACCGGATTCGTGAGGCCCTTCCCGGGGCCGACGTCGCCGTGCGCGACCTGACCGGCACCGACAACCACTTCGCGGCCCGGGTGGTGACGCCGACCTTCAGCGGTCTCGCCGCCGTGGCCCGTCACAAGCTGGTATACGCCCCGCTCCGCGACTGGATCGCCGACAATACCGTGCATGCGCTCGCCGTCGAGACGCTCACCCCCGAGGAGTCATCCCATGGCAACTGACCTGAATAACGAGCTCAAGTCCCGCCTCGACCAGGAGATTGCCGGCCATCCGGTGGTCATCTACATGAAGGGGACGGAACTGTTTCCCCGCTGCGGCTTCTCCGCCGCGGCGATTCAGGCGCTGCAACAGGCCGGCGCCGCGGGCCACATCCACAGCGTGGACGTCCTCGCCGACCCCGACCTGCGGGACGGCATCAAGGCATACTCCGACTGGCCCACGATCCCCCAGATCTACGTGCGGGGTGAGTTCCTGGGTGGCGCCGACATCGTGCTCGAGATGCACGCCAGCGGCGCGCTCAGGGAGAAGGTCGAGGTCGCGCTGGCGACGGCGGGGCCGGGGACGGTTTAGGGCCCCTTCCTCGAAGAACCTCAGCGACGCAGGGCGAGCCACTGCCGCAGGAACCCTGCCACTCGCGGCGTGAGCCGGGCGCGCTGGTGGGCGTCGGCCAGCCGCTTCCACACTTCGGCTTGAGTAGGATAGGGATGGATGGTGCGGGCGACGGCGCCGAGGCCCACCCCCGCCGTCATCGCCAGCACCATCTGGGAGATCATCTCCCCGCCGTGCGCGGCCACCACAGTCGCGCCGACGATCTGCTCGCTTCCCTTCCGCAGATGGACCCGCGCGAACCCGTCGGTCTCGCCGTCCAAAACGGCGCGATCCACGTCCCCGAGGTGGTGGGTGAACGTCTCCACCTCGAGGCCCGCCGCTGACGCGGTCGCCGCCGTGTGGCCGACGTGCGCCACTTCAGGATCGGTGTAGGTGCACCAGGGGATGGTCAGGGAGCTGGCGCGCTGGCGGCCGGCGAAGAGGGCGTTCCGGAGGACGACGCGCGCCTGGGCGTCAGCCACATGGGTGAACTGGAGCCCGCCGCTGACGTCGCCCGCGGCGTAGATCCGGCCATTGGTTGTCCGCAGCCGGTCGTCCACGGTGACGCCCCGCTCGTCGAAGGCGACGCCGGCCGCCTCCAGCCCGAGGTCGGCCACCGACGGCATCCGGCCGACGGCGACGAGGATGGCGTCGGCATCTATCGTCCGATGCTCTCCCTGTTGCCGGAACGTAAGCCGGCCCGCTCCCGCGCTGGCTTCGACCCCGACGACTTCGGTCCCGAGCTGCAGGCCGACCCCGTCGCGGAGGAGCGACGCAGCCACTACCGCGGCGGCGTCGGGGTCGTCGTTGGCCAGCAGCCGCTCCCCATGCTCCACCAGGGTGACAGCCGCGCCAAAACGGGCAAAGGCCTGCGCCAGCTCACAGCCGATGGGTCCGCCGCCGATGACCGCCAGCCGGGCGGGCATCGCGTCAAGCTCGAACACCGTCTCGCTCGTCAGTGGGTCGGTCGCGACGAGGCCGGGAATCGGGGGGATAGTCGGGCGGCCGCCGGTGGCGATGA
>JBHENR010000107.1:0-9273 GCA_046262555.1 Gemmatimonadota bacterium
GTCACCACCTCGTCGCCCTTCTTGAGGTTCCGCACCATCTCCTTGTGCCGCTGCTGCTCCTTCTGCTGCGGCCGGATGAGGAGAAACCACAGAATCGCGATCATCGCGGCGATGGGCAGCAGCTGCATGGCGATGCCGGCCGCGCCGCCGCCGCTCGGTCCCGGCGAACCCAGCGCGAGCGTGAAGATCAGATGGGACATGGAGCCTCCTTGAGGGGGGATGCGAGATACCGGTCGCTCCAGCGCCGGGCCCAGCTGGCAAAGGCGCCGGCCGTGATGGCGTGGCGGGCCGCTGCCGTGAGCTCGGCAAGAAAAGCAATGTTGTGGAGCGTCAGGAGCCGCGGACCCAGCATCTCACGGCTCTTCACCAAGTGACGGAGGTAGGCCCGGCTCCAGGTCGCGCAGACCGCACAGCTACACTCCGCATCGAGCGGCGCGTCGTCCTCGGCGAACCGGGCATTGCCGATGTTGATCCGCCCGTCCCGCGTGAACGCCGCCCCGGTGCGTCCGTGCCGGGTCGGGGCGACGCAGTCGAACAGGTCCACTCCCCGGCCGATGGCCGCAACGACGTCTTCGGGAAATCCCACGCCCATCAGGTAGCGTGGCCGATCCGCCGGCAACTCGTCGACGGACCGCTCCAGCATGTCGTAGAGCAGCGGCTTGGGCTCTCCCACGGACAGTCCGCCAATGGCGTATCCCGGGAAGTCGAGCCCGGCGAGCGTGCGGGCGCTGCTTCGCCGCAGCGCCGGAAACACCGACCCTTGCGCGATGCCATAAAGGCGCTGGGGATACGGCCAGGGAGACTCCGCCTGCAGCGCCGCGTGGGCCTCGCGGCAGCGCGCCGCCCAGCGGGCGGTGCGGTCGGCCGCCGCCGCCGCCTCGGTCTCGGTGCAGGGATACGGGGCGCAGTCATCGAATGCCATCACGATATCAGCGCCCAAGTCGGTTTCGATCGCCATCACCCGCTCGGGCGTGAGGCGATGGGTCGAGCCGTCGAGGTGCGACTGGAACGTCACGCCCTCGGCGTCGGTCTGCCGCAGCGTGGCCAGGCTGAACACCTGGTACCCCCCGCTGTCGGTCAGGATGGGCCCGTCCCATCCCATGAACGGGTGCAGCCCGCCGCGCCGCCGGATCAGCCCGGAACCGGGCCGCAGGTAGAGGTGGTAGGCGTTGGCGAGGACGATCTGCGCGCCCGCGGCGCGCCAGTCGGCGGGCGTCAGTCCCTTCACCGTCGCCTGGGTCCCCACCGGCATGAAGACCGGGGTCCGGACCGCCCCGTGGCCTGTCGCCAGCACCCCCGCGCGCGCCGCGCCGTCCGCTGCCGCTAGTGTCCAGTGCATCGGGAGAAGATACGCCTTAGCGCGTCCAGTGGAGGTGGATCGGTCCCGGCAGCAGGTGCAGCAGAGGCACCGTCAACAGGATGCCCAGACTCACCCGCGGATCGACATACGTCAGGCCGATCGCCAGCGCGTAGAGGGCCGGGCCCACCAGCAACCGGCGGGTGCCGTGCCGCACCGCCGCACGGTCCGTCTCCTTCGTCAACAGGCCGCGCCGGGCCGCATATCGCCAGTGGAGCAGCAGCACGATGCTGATCATCATCAGGTTGGTGCCATACAGCTTCAGCGCCACCGGCTCGGTGTAGTAATCCCCCAGCAGGTGGGTGGTGAACGGCACCATCGAAACGCACAGCAGGAACAGGAGATTGAGGCCCAGCAGGTTCCGATTGACGCCCTCGATGAAGTGAAACTGGGTGTGGTGCCCCATCCAGTAGATGCCCAGCGCGAGAAAGCTGGCGATGTAGGTGGCGATCAACGGCCACAGCTCCTTCAGGTTGACCCAGAGCTGCTCCTCGAGCCCCTCGGGCGATCCTTTCGGCACCTCGACGCTGAGCACGAGGAGCGTCATCACGATCGCGAACGTGCTGTCCACCAGCGTGGTGATGCGGCGGCCCCCCGGCGCCGCATAGGGCTCCTCACCCGGCCGGGAAGCCCGCGAGAGGGCCGCGCTCGCCTGCCGCTCCTGTTCAGGAGTCTCTCTCACTGGATCAACATCGCGTCACCATAGGAGTAGAAGCGATAGCCGGTGGTCACGGCATGGGCGTAGGCCGACCGGGTCAGCTCGACGCCGGCGAACGCGGCGACCAGCAGCAGCAGCGTCGAGCGCGGCAGATGGAAATTGGTCACCAGCGCGTCGGTCCAGCGGAATCGATGCCCGGGACGGATGAAGAGGTCGGTCCACCCCGCAGCCGCGGCCGGTCCGTCCGCCCAGTCCGCCGCGGCCGTCTCCAGCGCCCGGACCGTGGTCGTGCCCACGGCGACGATCCGGCCCCCCGCGGCCCGGGTGGCGGCGAGCGTCGCCGCGGCCTCCGGCGGCACGCGATACCACTCGGCATCCATGACGTGGTCTTCGATGCGCTCGGTGGTCACGGGGCGGAACGTTCCGGGGCCGACATGCAGCGTGAGCGCGGTCCGCCTGATCCCGCGCGCCGCCAGCTGATCGAACACCGCGGCGGTGAAGTGGAGGCCTGCCGTGGGAGCGGCCACCGCGCCGCGGCGGCGGGCGTAGACCGTCTGATACCGCTCCCAGTCGGCGGGTGCGGCATCGCGAGCGATGTAGGGCGGTAGCGGCAGTCGTCCATGGGCGACGATCCAGTCCCAGGGCGCGCCTCCGACTTCGAGCCGGATACGACGCCCCCCCGCCGGCAATCGCTCGAGGATGCGGACCCGCGCCTCGGCTGCGGGCGCCCCGTCGCGCTCGAGCAGCTGGAGCTCGTCGCCGGGACGCGCCCGCCGCCCCGGGCGCACCAGCGCCTCCCACTCCCGGCCCGGCGCCTCGTCCGGCGCGTCGGCGTCGAGCGGACGCGCCAGCAGCAGCTCCACCAGTCCGCCGGAGGCGCGCCGGGCCGCCAGCCGGGCGGGGATGACCTGGGTGTCATTGACCACCAGGCAGTCGCCCGGAGCGAGGGCGTCGGGCAGATCGCGAAAGACACGGTCGCGCCATTCTCCGGCCGCCCGATCGACCAGCAGGAGGCGAGCCCCATCACGGGCCGCCGTCGGGTGCTGCGCGATGCGGTCGGGGGGCAGCGCGTAATCGAGGACCTCCATCCGCGGGCGAGCGGCCGCGGGGGTCAGCGGCGCAGGAACAGATTGATGACGAGCGAGAGGAGAATCGACAGAATGAGCGAGGTCACGAGGGGGATGTAAATGGTGGTTCCCCCGCGCCGGAACAGGAAGTCGCCCGGCAGGCGGCCGATCAGGGGGATGCGGGGACCCATCAGGAACAGGATGCCGAGACCCAGCAGCACCAGCCCGAAGATGATCAGGAGTCGTGCAGGCTGATCCACTCGGCATCGCCTTCCGCCAGGCGGTCGATTTCCCGGATGCGCTCGACGGAAACGACCAGGTCCTGACTGCCATCGGCATGATCACGCCACCCGGCGACATAGTCCATCACCTGGTGCTGCACCTGCGGTGCCGGACGGGTCTCCTTCTCGAGAAACTTGTAGCAGACCGTACCCAGGTTGATCGCATATTGCCGCTCGAGGCGTCCCAACGCGCGGCACAGCCCCAGCCGGCGCGCGTCACCCGCGCCACGGAAGTGACGCGCGATCCGGGCCGGCGAGTTCCCGTGCCGCTGAAAGCGCCAGGCGGCGAGTTCGACCTGTTCCCGATTCAGCACGATCAGATGCATGCCGGGAATATCAGGAGCGCGTCCGGGGAACGCAATGCAGCGCCGGCCGCGCTGACTCCCCCAGGAGTGCCACGTACAGCTCGAGGAATTGCTCGACCGGATCGACCCGCGCCCGCAGGGCGGCGGCCGATCGGCCGGCCGCGCCCAACCGTTCGGCGAAGGCCCGGTCCCCCACCACCCGATCGAGCACGGACGCCAGGGCCCTCGCGTCGCCCGCCGGAACATGCAGTCCCGTTTCCCCATCCTGGACGAGCGGGCCCAGGCCGCCGATGCGACTGGCGAGGACCGCCGTCCCACGCATCATGGCCTCCGCCGCCACCAGGCCGTAGGGCTCCTCCCAGATGGAGGGCACCGCCTGCGCCCACGCCCCGGCGAAGGCCCGCTCGACCCCAGCCCGATCGAGATGGCCGAGGAAGGTGACCTGGTCGCGGAGTCCGTGCGCGGCCACCAGCCGCTCGAGCCGGCCGCGGTCGGGACCGTCCCCGGCGATCCGCAGCCGGGCCGTGGGATGGCGCCCCGCGATCGCGGCAAATGCGGATACAAGGATATGCGTACCCTTTTCGGGAACCAGCCGGCCGGCGAAGACGATCAGCGGGTCACGGTCCAGCGGGGGACCCGGCGGGTTCGGCTCCCATCCGGCGGCGATCACCGTCACCGGTTCGATGCCCTCGGCCTCGAGCCGCAGGCGCACCGCCTCGCTGACCGCCACGATCTGACGGAAGACCCGACGCCAGCGCCGCCAGCGGCGCATCTGGAGCATGAGCAGCGTCCAGTCGGGGAACGGCAGGCAGCCGTTCTCCAGGCAGGGCCGGCCCCACGGTACGCGGCAGATCGAACCGTCCGGCAGGAGCTTGGTGCCGAGCGGACAGACCGGCCGGTACCACATGACGTGATAGAGGCTCGGCACCCGCGCCAGGAGGGGCAGAATGAGGGGCGAGAGTTGGGTAAGAAACAGCCCCACGTGCACCACGTCGGGGCGGAAGGTTTCCAGCTCCTGCCGCAACCGCCGCCGCGCCCAGGGGTTCGCCGTCTGGAGCGGCGTCCGCCAGCCCGAGAGCGTGCCGAAGCACTCGGCGTCGGCGCGCGAGGGCTCCCTGCCAGGCCGCGCCGAGCTCGCCAGCAGCCGCGCCTCGTGCCCTCGCTCGCGCAGTCCGTCGCGGAGCCGCAGCAACTCGAGCTCGGCGCCCCCGCTCGGCGTGCCGTAATCGGAGACGAACAGCACTTTCATGCGTCGGCTGGCGCCCCACTTCGCGACACCGGGGGCAGCAACCCCTCCGCCCGAAGCCACTCGGCGGTCTGACGGATGGACTCGACCACGGTTACGCGCGGCGCGTAGCCGAGTCGGTCTCTCGTGCCCGCGAAATCGACCGCCTCATCCCCCATGAACAACTTGTGCCGGTGGCCCCACGGGATCTCCCGGCCGGTCCGCTGGACGGCCCACTGGCCGAGCCGGTACCAGGCGCGAAACGGCGCGCCGGGAAGTCGGCCCGCGGGCAGCGTGGTGCCGACCGCGGCGGCGATCCGTTCGAGAAGCTCCCCGACCCGGATCGGCTCGGGGCCTACCAGCAGGAAGAGCCCGCCCTCGATCCGCGGAACCGTCCCGCACCGGCGCAGACCGTCGATCACGTCCGCCACGTGGACCGGCTGAATCCGGTTCGTCAGCGCCCCGATCCGTCGCACGCGACGCTCGGCGACGGCCCGGAACAGTCCCCGCCAGTGGCGGGCTCCCGGCCCCATCGTCGAGCCGATGCGCGCCACCACCGCGGGCAGGCCATCCCGGGCGGCGGCGGTCACCGCGTGCTCGCCCCGCAGCTTGCTGACGCGATAGGTCGAGTCCGGTCGAGCAGGGGTCGTCTCATTCACCGGCGAGCGGGCGAAGGCCGCCCCGAACGTGCCGATCGAGCTGCCGTACACCAGCCGCCCCACGCCGGCCGCGAGCGCGGCCCGGGCGACATTCCGCGTGCCCGCCACGTTGGCCGTCTCGAGGGCGTGCCGGCCGGGGCGCTTCGTGGAGGTGACGCCGGCGAGGTGATAGACCACGTCGCAGCCGGTCGCGGCTCGCCGGAGGGCGGCGCTGTCGGCGAGATCGCCCCGGACGACCTCGACCCCCAGCGCCTCGAGGTGGGCGGCAGCCGTGGCGGGCCGAACCAGGGCGCGAACCCCGCCACCCTCCTCGATGAGCCTCCGGACGAGATGGCCGCCGATGAATCCGGTCGCCCCGGTCACGAGGGCGCGCGCGACGAGGGGCCTCAGAGCGGCGGGGGCGCGGCGGCGCGGCCGGCAGGCTCGACCGGCCGGCCGGGCTCGCCTTCCGCCGTCCGCCGGGCCAGCAGCTCGACCACCACCCGGCCCTCCATCTCCGGCGGGACCGGTTGCCCGAGCAGGTGCAGCACGGTGGGGCCGATGTCGAGCGTCGTCAGACCATCCAGTCGCGCGCCCGGAACGATGCCCGGGCCGGCGGCCAGCAGGAAGCCGTCGTGCGCGTGCTGGGTCTTCCGGATATCCCAAGGAGGACCCTCGAAGCGGCCCAGCCGCGGGTGCTCAAGCGCGATGATCGGCGCGTCGCTCGCCCACTGGACGACGAAGTCGGGGAGATCGAGCAGCCGCGGTCCCTGATAGACGTCGCTCGTCCGCGCGACGTCATGCACGGCGGACCGTCCAGTGGCGGGATTGACGAGCTGGCGCAATTCCGCGCGCAGGTGGTGATGCAGGGCGGCGACCTCCCCGGGCTCGACGATGCCGTCCGGCTCACGCCCCCGCAGATTGACCCGCAGCGTGGCGTCGAAGTCGTCGCTGGGCAGAAAGAAGACGCGGGTCTTCTCCCAGTCCTTGCCGGCGGTGAACGCCGCCGCATGCGCCCGGTCGTGCGCCGCCTGGGGCACGAGACGCCGATTGATCGCCGCGCGCAAGCTCGCCGGCAGCAGCCGGCGCAGCGGGGCGCTCAGCCGGAGCGCGCGACCCAGTGCGCCTTCCGGCTGTCCGTTCGCGGCCTGCGCGGGCGCCGCCGCCACCTGCAGGCCCATCCGCTCGAGCACCGCATCCATCAGGTGGTTGGCCGAGTAGTTGGTGGCCAGGCCATGCACTGAAGTGACCAGCAGGGTCACGTCGGGAGGCAGGGATTGCAGCAGCCGCCCGATCGCCGCATCGGTGTCGACATAGGCGCGGGGCAATGCTTCCCGCAGATCGGCGGGCGCGTCCGGCTCGTGCCCCCAGTGGGATGGTTCATGGAGATGATAGAACTGGTGTCCCGCGTAGTGGCCCTCGGCGAAGACCGACAGAAAGAGGTCCCACGGCTCCTCCGTCAACAGCGCTTCGGTCGCGCGAACCTTTTTTTCGAGATTGTCCCGCAGCGTCCGGCCGATCTTTCGCTCAACCCGGCGCGACTTCGGTGTCGGAATCTCCTCCGGATGCGGCCAGGCTCCGAAGCGCTCGACGATCCGCGCCTCCCACGCGGCCGGGAGCGCGGTCGTCTTCGGGAGCAACGGGTAATGCTCGCCCCAGCCGCAGATCTGGACCCCCTCCACGCCCTCGATGGGGAACGTCTTCGGCACGTCGAGCGCCACCACCCGGAGTGCGGTGCCCCGGAGCGCGGCCCAGAACGGC
Source organism: Gemmatimonadota bacterium (assembly GCA_046262555.1). Lineage (GTDB taxonomy): Bacteria > Gemmatimonadota > Gemmatimonadetes > JACCXV01 > JAHWKZ01 > JBHENR01. The sequence goes on from JBHENR010000107.1 coordinate 7,293, forward strand.
AGCGTCTTGCAGTGATGGGCATCCACGCGTTCGATCGTGCGGGTGCCGGACGCGAGCTGCAGGTGCATGTAGAAGGCATGGGTGGCCGGCGAGACGCCGGCGTGGAACGAGGGCCAGGGCGAATCGGTGAACATGCCGAGGGTCGACGCCATCCGCGACCAGGCGCCCCGCTCGCGCAACGCCGCCAGGTTGGGCAGGCGCCCATCGGTCATCCAACGCTCGACGAGGTCGATGTCGAACGCATCGAGGCCGAGGATGGCGACGCGACGGCCTGGCGCCAGGGGTTCCGGTGCGGTTGCGCTAGGCATCGAACAAGCCCTCCTGCGCTTCGCGCGCTCCCGCGGGTTGGATGATACCAAAATGTTTGTAGGCGTGCGCGGTGGCGACGCGCCCCCGCGGGGTGCGGTGGAGGAATCCGCTCTGGATCAGGAACGGCTCGTGCACCTCTTCCAGCGTATCGGCGTCCTCCCCCACCGCGACGGCGAGTGAGCCGACGCCCACCGGGCCGCCGCCGAATTTGTCGATCAGGCAGTGGAGAATGCGGGCGTCCATCTCGTCGAGGCCCGCCTCGTCCACCTCGAGCGCGGCCAGCGCCTCGGCCGCGAGCGGGACGGTGATCGTCCCCTGCCCCCGCACTTGGGCGAAATCGCGGGCCCACTTGAGCAGCCGATTGGCGACGCGGGCGGTGCCCCGGGAGCGCGAGGCGAGCACGGCCACGGCGTCGTCCGCGATCGCCACGCCCAGGATCCGCGCCGCCCGGCGGACGATCCCCCCCAGCTCCTCGGCGGAGTAGAAGTCGAGCCGCGCGGCGTGCTCGAACCGCGACCGCAGGGGGCCGGTGAGCAACCCCTGCTTGGTGGTCGCTCCGACCAGCGTGAACCGCTCGAGCGGCAGCGACACCGAGCGCGCCGCGGGGCCCGAGTCGATCAGGATGTCGAGCTGGAACTCCTCCATCGCGGGATAGAGGTACTCCTCGACAACGGTGCGCAACCGATGGATCTCGTCGATGAAGAGAATGTCGCCCCGATCAAGGCCCGTCAGCAGCCCCGCCAGATCGCCGGGCTTCTCCAGCACCGGTCCGCTGGTGACGCGGATCTTCCCGCCCAGCTCGTGGGTCAGGATGTGGGCCAGCGTCGTCTTGCCGAGACCGGGGGGACCGCTGAAGAGGCAGTGGCCCAACGGCTCCCCGCGCTGGCGGGCCGCGCCGATGGCGATCGCCAGGTTCTGCTTGAGTCGGGTCTGACCGGCGAACTCGGCCAGCGTGCGCGGCCGGAGCGTCTCCTCGAACACGACCTCTTCGGGCGCGACCGCCTCCGGCCGCGTCGCCTGCCGGCCCTGGAGGTGCGACTGAAATTTCGGCTCGCTCACGGCGCCTCCGTCAGTCGCTGATGGTGGCGAGCGCGTGGCGGGTCAGCTCTGCCGCCGCCGCATCGGGGTGGGCCGAGAGCGTCTGCTGGACCGCGCGCTCGGCGGCGCCGCGGCGGATGCCGAGGGCGACCAGCGCCTTGACCGCATCCTCGCCACTGGTCGTCAGCGCGACCGGCTCGTCGGCGGCCTCGAGCTCGGCCAGGTCGGCGAGCTTGTCCTTGAGCTCGAGCACCAGCCGCTCGGCGGTCTTTCGCCCGACGCCGCTGATGCCCGTCAGCACCGCCAGATCCTGCCGCCGGATGGCTGCGACGAACCGCTCCGGAGTAAGTCGGGAGAGCACGTGCAGGGCGAGCCGCGGTCCGACGCCACCCACGCCCAGCAGCGTGGCGAAGAGCCGCCGTTCCCGTGCGGTGGCGAAGCCGTAGAGCGTCAGCTCGTCCTCTCGCACGTGGAGGTGGGTCAGGAGGGTCATCTCGGCGTCCTCTCCCGGCAGCACCTCGTAGGTGGAGAGCGGAATCAGCACCCGATACCCGACCCCGCCGACGTCGAGCACCACGTCGTCGATCGCCTTGGCGACCAGCCGCCCGCGCAGCGAACTGATCACGCGATCCCC
>JBHENR010000108.1:0-3290 GCA_046262555.1 Gemmatimonadota bacterium
GGCGTAGAGCACGACCTCCCCCGCCCCCGCCCCGACCGCGTCCGCGGCCACCACATAGCCGCTCTCCAGCGCCAGCGCGAGGTCGAGGTTGCGCACCACCAGCAGCTTGAGCCCCTTGAGCTTCGGATCCTTCTGGGTAGCCACCACGCTGCCCACGACCCGGCCCATCCTCATGCCGGCCGCCCCTCCCCTGCCAGCACGAATGGATTCGGCAGCAGGGTATCGAGCGTGAAGTCGTGGCGGGTGCCGTCGTCCGCGACCACGGTCACCGGCAGCGTGGGCGCGAACTCGCTGAGCACCTGACGGCAGGCGCCGCAGGGGTAGGGCGATGTACCACTCGCCGAGATGACCATCCGCCGGAAGTCGCGCACGCCCGCGGCGATCGCGTTGAAGACCGCCACCTGCTCGGCGCAACACGTCACCGAGTACGAGGCGTTCTCGACATTGCACCCGAGAAACACGTGGCCGTCGGCCCCCTCCAGCGCCGCGCCCACGCGGTAGCCCGAATAGGGCGCATAGGCGCGGGACTGGGCCAGGCGGGCCTGCGCCGTGAGGTCGGCGGTGGTATCGGCAGGCGGCATCACTGCGAGATGCGGAGATAGCGCACGCGGAGGTCGGCCAGCACCTGCTTGAGGTACTGGGCCTCGTCCTCGGCCAGCTGGCCCTGCGTGCGGGCCTCGAGGATTCCCAGCAGGTCGATGACGTGCTTCGCCCAGCGCGGCATGACCCGCTTCTCCCCCGCCGGCGAGAGCGGAATCTCGCCGAGGAACTGCAGCGCCTGGATCTCCAGCGGCTGCACCAGCTCGAGAAACGAGGCGTCGGGAATCTCGATCTCGTCGAGCGCATCGAGATCGATCGCCGGCTCGACCGCGGCGTCCACCGCCGCGGGGGGGGTCAACGGCTCGGGCGCGGGTTCGGGAACGACGGTGGCGGGCGCGGTGGCCTCCGGCGCCGGAGGGGGCGGCGACTCCACGACCGGCGGCGGCGAGGGAGCCTCGGACTCCGCCGGGGGCGTGCCCTCCGGTTCCTGTTGATACGCCGTGCGACGCTCGCGGAACCGATTGTCGGGGGTCATTCTGACGGAACCTCCAGATAACGACGGTGCACTCTGGCGGTGATGCCGGTCAGCACCGCGTAGCTCATCAATCCGGCGGCCTGGCCGACGGCTTCCACTCCCTGTGCGCTGTCCTGCTGGCGGCCGATCAGCGTGGCGATCTCGCCGGCACTGAGGTCGGGATAAGCCGTGGCGTCCACCATCGTGAGATCCATGCAGACCGCGCCGCGGATCGCGGCCGGCCGGCCCCGCAGCAGCACCTGGCCCCGGTCCGAGAGCCCGTACGGCCAGCCGTCGCCATAGCCCACTCCCAGCAGCGCCACCCGTTCCGCCCCGCGGGCGACGTAGCGCCCGTGGTAGCTGACCGCGTCTCCCGCCGCCAGCTCCTTGACCGCCAGCACCCGGGCGTGCCAGGACAGCGCCGGCCGGAACTCCGGCCCCGCGCTGGCCCATGGACCCCCCTCGGCATCGGGAGCGATCTCGCCCGGGGCGCCGTAGAGCGCAATCCCGGGCCGCACGAGCGCGCGCGCGGCGCGCGGAAACCGCAGCGCCCCGGCGCTGTTGGCGGCATGCACGCGGGGCGGCCGGATGTCGCGCGCACTGAGCTCCGCCAGCACGGCATCAAACCGCTCGATCTGCCGGTCGGTTGTCGCGCGGTCGGACGCATCCGAACTGGCGAAGTGAGTGAACATACCGTCGAGGATTAACCCCGGCAATTTGGCGATGCGCGCGATCTCCTCGACCGCGTCGCCGTCCCGCATGCCGGAGCGGTTCATCCCGGTGTCCACGTCGAGATGGACCGGCAGATCGCGGCCGGCGGCCCGGGCCGCCGCGGCCAGCGCCTCGGCCTGGGACCAGGCGCTGATGGCCAGCGTCACGTCGAGCGCGACGGCCCGTGGCGCCTCGACGGGCAGCACCGGCATCAGGCAGACGATGGGCCCGGCGACCTCCGCCGCCCGCAGCGCCGCCGCCTCGTCGAGGGTCGCCACTCCCAGGCCCCAGATGCCGGCCGCCCGCGCCGCGCGGGCCACCGGGACGAGCCCGTGGCCGTAGGCATCCGCCTTGACCGTCATCAGGATGTCGGTCGTCCCCGGCAGCCGCGCGCGCAGTGCGCGCACGTTGGCGGCGATCGCGCCGAGATCGACCTCGGCCCAGGTGCGGGCGGTGACGGCGTCGGCGACGGCAGGGAGAGCGGCCATGCTGGCGGCAAGATACCCGCTCCCTAACTTGGCGCGCATGAGCGATTTCGCCGCCGACTTCGCGGGAGTGCTCGCCTTGCTGCGCCGGCTGCGGGCCTCCGACGGCTGCCCCTGGGATCGCGAGCAGACGCCGCGGTCGCTGCTTCCCTACCTGCTGGAGGAGGCCCACGAGGCGGCCGAGGCGATCGAGGCCGGCGACGATGCGGCCAGCCGGGACGAGCTCGGCGATCTGCTGCTCCATCTCGGCTTCCAGATCGTGCTGGCCGAGGAGGAGGGCCGGTTCACGCTGGCGGACGTGGCCGGCGGGTTGATCGACAAAATGGTGCGGCGCCACCCCCATGTCTTCGGCGCGGCCGAATACGCCGGCGCCGGCCATCAGGCGATGTGGGAACGGCTCAAGCGCGAGGAAAAGCCCGCCGGTGATGATCCCGAGCTCGACCGCTCCGCCATCCTCGGGGCCCTGCCGGCGGGACTCCCGGCCCTCGTCCGCGCGTTCCGGATCCAGCAGAAGGTCGCGGCGGTGGGGTTCGACTGGCGCGAGCCCGCGGGCGCGCGCGCCAAGCTCGATGAGGAGCTGGCGGAAACGGAAGCCGCGGCGACGACCGGGCCTGCGGCGGCGCTCGAGGAGGAGTTCGGCGACCTCCTCTTCGCGCTCGTCAACTGGGGGCGCCTGCTCGGGGTCCATCCCCACCTCGCGCTCCAGCAGGCGAACCGCAAATTCGAGCGCCGCTTCCGCGCGCTCGAGGCGCTCGCCGCGGCGCGCGGCCTCCCGGTCGACGGGCAGCCGCTGGCGGCGCTGGACGCGCTCTGGGACGAGGTGAAAGCGGCCGAACGCTAGGGCGTGATGCGGTTCATGAGGCGGGGGAACGGGATCGCCTCGCGCAGGTGGGCCAGGCCGCAGATCCACGAGACGGTGCGCTCGAGACCCAGACCGAAGCCCGAGTGAGGCACCGAGCCGTACTTCCGCAGGTCGAGATACCAGTCATAGGCCGCCAGCGGCTGCCCGTCGACCGGGAGGCCGCGCGCCGCGGCGAGCG
>JBHENR010000109.1:0-3289 GCA_046262555.1 Gemmatimonadota bacterium
GTTCCACGAGGGGTCGATACGTCACACCGCCGTGATCGGGCTGGGGGGAAACAGCGTGACCAACGACATCGCGATCGGGCTGCGCACGCCGGCGCGGGACGCCGAGCGGATCAAGGAGCGCTACGGCGCGGCGGTGGCTTCGATGGTTGATCCGGACGAGGAGATCGTGGTGCCGCATATGGCCGGCCAGGGCGAGCGTCGCGTCAGCCGCGAGCTGCTGGCGTCGATCATCCAGCCGCGGATGGAGGAGATTCTGTCGCTGGCCAAGGCCGATATCAAGAAGACCGGCTGGCACGACAAGATCCCGTCGGGATTCGTCTTGACAGGCGGCGCCGCGGCGCTCCCCGGCACCGTCGAGCTGGCCGAGGGGATCCTGAACATGCCGGTGCGGATCGGCCATCCGCTAGGAGTCACCGGCCTGGTCGACTCGGTCGACGAGCCGCGCTTCGCTACCGGCGTGGGATTGGTGATCTACGGCAGGGAGGCCGGGCGGGACGACAACCGGTTCAGCGGCGGCGACGACGACGCGCTGTGGAGCCGGGTCCTCGAGCGGATGAAGGAATGGCTCCACGACTTCTTCTAGTCTGTCGCGGAGGGTGGTTGTGTAATGCGAGACAGACGTGAGTATTTCGATCGGTTCTGACCGGGACCGGATGTACCTGAACCACAACCAGGAGGAGACGCCCATGTTGTTCCAGCTGGCTGATGCAGAGGAGCAGTTTGCCAGGATGAAGGTGGTGGGGGTAGGCGGAGCGGGTGGCAACGCGGTGAACCGCATGATCCAGGAGCGGCTGGTGGGGGTCGAGTTCATCTCGATCAACACCGACGTGCAGGCGCTGTCCAGCTCGGAGGCGCACCGCAAGATCCAGATCGGCCGCACGCTCACGCGCGGCCTGGGCTCGGGCTCCAAGCCCGACGTCGGGCGCGAGGCGGTGATCGAGAACCGGGACGAGGTGGCCGAGGCGCTGCAGGGCGCAGACATGGTGTTCGTTACCTGTGGTATGGGCGGAGGAACCGGAACCGGGGCCGGCCCGGTGGTGGCCGAGATCGCGCGCGAGTGCGGCGCACTGACCGTGGGGATCGTCTCCAAGCCGTTCACGTTCGAAGGGCGGCGCCGGCTCAAGGTGGCGGAGGAAGGCATCGACGAGCTCAAGCAGGTCGTCGACACCCTGATCGTCGTGCCCAACGAGCGGCTGCGCGAGGTGGTGGAGAAGGGGACCACGATCCAGGAGGCGTTCCGCGTCGCAGACTCGGTGCTGCTCAACGCGACCCGCGGGATCAGCGACCTGATTACCGTGACGGGCCTCGTGAACGTAGATTTCGCCGACGTCAAGACGATCATGACCGAGATGGGCCAGGCCCTGATGGGCACGGGCTACGGGGTCGGCGAGAATCGCGCCATCGAGAGCGCGCAGGAGGCCATCTGCAGCCCGCTGCTCGAGGACATGTCCATCACGGGCGCCAGCGGCGTGCTGATCAACATCACGGGCGGGCCGGACCTTTCGCTCCACGAGGTCAATGAAGTATCCTCCGTGATCCACGACGCCGCGGGAGAGGACGCGAACATCATCTTCGGCGCCGTGATCGATCCCGACCTCAAGGGAGAGATTCGAGTGACCGTGATCGCGACCGGCATCGGCGGCCACCGCGCCTCCGTCCGGCCGGTGGAGCGTGAGCGGGCGCACGCCGCCGCGCTCGAGCAGGCCGAGCCGGCGTACGCGACACGGACGGCGGCCGCACGGCCGCAGGTGGTGCCGATCAAGGAGTCGGAGGAGGACGCACTGGACGAGACTGCCCAACACGACGACGACGGTGACCGGCTGGACGACCTGCTGGACGTCTTCGAGCTGGAGACCGACAGGCGCAAGGACGACCTGGAGATCCCCGCTTTCATCCGGAGGCAGATGAGCTGATGGTCGATTGGAAGAGACGGCCCCGCCCGGCGTTTCTCGTCGCTTTGGGATGCGCGGCATTGGCCTGGTGGCTGGCTGGCGAGCCCACCACCCCCACTCCCGCTACGGTCGTGGCGGCGCCGCCGGCGCCGCCGGCGATCGTCGACACCCTGAACCCGGGCCAGACCCTTTCGGGAGTATGGTCCGAGCACGCCCTCGATCCCGAGGACTTGACTCCGGTCGTCGAGGCCAGCATGAACCTCTTCCCATGGCGGAGCCTCCGGCCTGGTGCGGTGTACAAGTTCACGTTCCGGTCCGACGGGCGCCTGGACGGGCTCGATCTGAAGATCGATCGTGATCGGCGGCTGGTGATCCGCCGAGCCGGCATCCGCTTCTCCGCATCGCTCGAGGAGACCCAGTTCGCGCGCGGGGAGCGCTCGATCTCGGCCTGCGTGGAGGGCAGCCTCTGGGAGACGATCTCGGCGGCGGGGGAGGATCCCTCGCTGGCGGTGCTGATGGCGGAAGCGCTGGCCGCGCAGGTCGACTTCTACAACGACCTGCGAGCCGGGGATTGCGTCGGCGCCGCGTTCACCGCGGATGTCCGGCCCGACGGCACGTACAAGCTCGTCTCCCTGGAGGCGGTGCGGTTCGACGGCGAGAGGAAGAGCCACGAGGCGTATCGCTTCTCCGCCGACGGCGTGCGGCGTCAGGACTGGTACGACGCGGACGGGCAGTCGCTCAAGCGGCGGTTCCTCCGTTCGCCGCTCAAGTTCAGCCGCATCTCGTCCCGCTTCGGGACCCGGATGCATCCGATCCTACGGCGCGCGCGGCACCATGACGGGGTCGACTACGTGGCGCCGAAAGGAACGCCGGTGCAGGCCTCAGGCGACGGAATGGTGCGCTTCGCGGGCCGGCGCGGAGGATACGGGCTCCACGTGGAGCTCAAGCACGGCAGGGAATACGTCACCTCGTACTCGCACCTCTCGCGGATCGCCAGCGGGGTGCGTTCGGGGAGTCAGGTTTCGCAGGGCCAGGTGATCGGCTACGTCGGCTCCACGGGCATGTCGACGGGGGCCCACCTGCACTATCGTTTCATCAAGGATGGCAGGAATGTGGATCCGCTCTCGACCGACCTCCCGACCGGCGTCCCGCTGGAAGGCGAGGAGCTCGCCCGCTTCATGGATGTCCGCGACGGAATGCGCGGCCGCATCGCCTCCGCGGGGGACGGCCCGGATGGCGGCGTCGCGCCGGCGCGGCAGCTGTGGGTCGCCGGTGGTGTCCCCGAAGGCCATGCGGCCACCGACGCGCGCTGAGCGGCCGCTCCGCCTGGCGCTGCTGGCCGGCCTGGGTCTCGCCGTGGCCTGCGGCGGCGGAGGCGGAGGCGGCGGGCCCGCCGG
>JBHENR010000110.1:0-5055 GCA_046262555.1 Gemmatimonadota bacterium
GATCACGGCGGTGGCGAAGATCAGGTTCTGCCGCACGACGGCGAGCGCCTGGCGGGCCAGCCGCACCGCGGCCGGCAGCCGGTCGAGCTGGTCGGCCATCAGCACCACATCCGCCGCCTCGAGCGCGATGTCGGTTCCAGCGCCCCCCATGGCGATGCCGACCCCGGCCGTCGCCAGCGCCGGCGCGTCGTTGACGCCGTCGCCCACCATCGCGACCGGACCATAGGTGGCCTGCAACGCCCGCAGGGCCCCGACCTTTTCCTCGGGCGTGAGGTCCGCTTCCCACGCATCCAGCCCCAGCCGTGCGCTGAGCGCGGCGGCGACCGGCGCCGAGTCGCCCGTCAGCATGACGATCCGGGTGATCCCCTCGCGGCGAAGCGCGGCCAGCGCCGCGGGGGCTTCGGGGCGCTCGGTGTCGGCGATGCCGAGGATCCCCTCGACGGCGCCGCGCCCGACGGCGACGACCGTCAGGTTCTGGGCGTGGCAGCGCTCCAGCGCCGCCTCGGCCTCGGGCGACCACTCGAGACCCGCCGCACGGAGAAACCGCTCATTCCCGACGCACACCCGCTCGCCCGTGAGGACCGCCTCGACGCCCTGGCCGCGGTGGGAATGAAACTCCGTCGCCGGCATCTCGGGGCAGGACCCCGCGGCCGCTTCGATCACCCGCGCCAGGTGGTGCTCGGAGAGCCGCTCCACCGCCGCCGCCCGCGCCAGCAGCGCGGCGGGCGTATCGCCATTCAGCGAAATGATCAGCTGCACCGTCGGCCGCGCGGTCGTCAGCGTGCCGGTCTTGTCGAACGCCATGACCCGCACCCGGCCCAGCGTCTCCAGGTGGACGCCCCCTTTGAACAGCACGCCCCCGCGCGCCCCGCGCGCAATCGCCGAGAGGATCGACGCCGGCGTCGAGATGATGAGCGCGCAGGGCGACGCCGCGACGAGCAGCATCATCGCCCGGTAGAACGCGTCGCCATCGTTCAGCCCCCCACCGCGGGCGACCAGGAACGCCGCCGCGCTGGCGGCCACCACCCCGCTCACGTACCACGGCTCCCACCGGTCGAGCAGGCGCTGGGTGCGGGCCTTCTCGCCCTGGGCCTGGCGCACCAGCGCGATGACGCGGGCCAGCGTGGTGTCGGCGCCCACGCTGGTGAGCGCCACGTCGAGCGTTCCGTCGAGCACCCCCGTGCCGGTGAAGACGGTCGCGCCGGGCCCCTTCTGCACCGGCATCGCTTCGCCGGTGACGGTGGCCTGATCCACCGCCGCCTCGCCGCTGACCACACGGCCGTCCGCCGCGAACCGTTCGCCCGGCCGCACCCGGATCACGTCGCCCACGGCCAGCACCTCGATCGGGACGTCCACCTCGCGGCCGTTCTCCGCCAGCCGCCGGGCGATGGGAGGCCGCAGCTCGAGCAACCCGTCGATCGCGGCGCTGGTGCGGGCCAGCGCGAACGACTCGAGCGACCCCGCCAGCGAGAAGAGGAACAGGAGCACCGCCCCCTCCTCCCAGTAGCCCATGGCCGCCGCCCCCATGGCGGCGCCGATCATGAGCATGTCGATGGAGAACCGGCCCCGGCGCAGGTTGCGCCAGAGCGGGACCAGCGTGGCGTAGCCGCCGGTGGCGTAGGCGACCACGTAGAGGGCCAGCGCCGCCGCGCGGGGACCGTCCAGCGTCTCGACCAGCCAGGCCGCCAGCAGGCTGGCGCCGCAGCTGAGGGCCAGCGTCGCCCGGCGGCCGCTCCGGAAATAGGCGCTGAGTGGAGCCAGGGACGGCAGGCGAAGCATTTTAAACAGTAATGATTACTAATCCGCCGGGCAAGATGAAACGAGCGCGGAGCGGGGCGTCAGACGCGTGCGGCGGCGGTCAGGATCCGGCTGGGGGGTAGGGCGTCGGCGTGCCTTCGCGGCCGTCGCGGTACTTGGTCTCGACGATCGAGCGAATCTCCGCGAGCGTCTTGCCGGCCTCGAACTGTCGCTTCGCCTCCCGGGCGATATCGACGCAGATCCCTCAGGAGAATCCCATCGGGTCAGGGTCCACCCGCAACCCGTCGATCGCGTTGACGAAGCAGTCGAGGTTCGATTTGTGGCCGTCGCTCAGGTGGCAGCCGCAGTAACAGGGCATGGCGCGGAGCACTTCGGGGTGCCGGGCGGCGAAGATGTACGCCTCGAGGATCTCCGGCGGCGCCTCGGCCATGCGGGCTGGGAACTCGACCCCCTCGATCGTGACCCATTCGGCGGCGGCGGTCTCGGTGGTCTCGGCGTTGCCGGCGTCATTGTCGCTCGCCGCGCCATCGCCTCCGCGGCCGCTGCACGCAGCAAACACACCGGCCGCGAGCAGGATGGCGAGGAGGGAGGGGTTGGGGAGCCGGTTCATGGGCACGAAGTGTAATGAGCCCGGCCCTCCGCGGCTAGCCAGCTCATTGGGAGGACCAGTGGATCGCCGTGATCCGCCATCCCGCCGAGGATCGGACGAGCACGACGAGCTCGGCGCCACGCGAGTCGAGCGCCCGGCCGCGATACTCCCCCGTCGTGCGGCTGGTCGAACTGACCCAGGCGGCGTCGCCCCGGACCGACACCCGCCGATCCGCGATCTCCCGCTGAACCGCCTGCGCAAAGGCGACGTCCGCCGCCAGATGATGCGCGCGGTATTCCGCCCGCGTCTCCCGCCCCCCGCTCTCGAGGATGATGGCGTCGTCCGCCAGCAGCGCCAGCGCCGCGGCGCTGTCCGCGCTTGCCAGCGCGGCGTGAAACTGCTCCACCACGGCGACAACGGCGGTCGAGTCGGACGCCTGTGCGGCCAGGCGCGCTGGCGCGAAGCAACCGAGGGCCAGGCACAGAATCCATCGTGTGATCATCGGTGTCCTCCCGGATCGGGGTAGGCGAGCCAGACGCCGGCCGCCGCCAGCAGGAGCGCGAGCGCCGCGGCCGCGGCCAGTTCCCAGGCCGTGCGGCGGCGCGCCAGGGCGATGCGCTCGGCCGTGGCGTGGAGCGGCGGCGGCGCGGGGCCGAGCGAGCCGGACGTCAGCGGCGCGACGGCGGTGACGAGCAGATCGCCGGCCGCGGCCTTATCGCCGGCCGACGCCACCACGCGATACGTCCCGGGCGGTGTTCCCGCCGGAATGATCACGCGCACCGCGAAGCGCCCGTGGGCGTCGCCTCGGATCGTGACGAGCTGCGCCTCGAACGCCGCGCCCACCAGCCGCAGCGCGATCGCGGCGTCGACGCCCAGGCCCTCGCCGGTCACCGCCAGCGAGTCGCCCGCGGCGACGGCGTTCGCTCCCAGCCGGATGACGGCGCCGTGGCCGCGCGCGGAATGGCCGCCGCCGGTGACGAGGAGAGCCAGCACCGCCAGCAGAGCGGGACCGTGGCGTCGCGCGCGCCGCACCGCTACGTCCCGATGTGCGATTGTTGCGGGGCGAGCGCGGCAATCACCGTCAGCAGGCCCCAGAGCGTCCACGCGAGTCCCACGCCGACCGCCCGCCAGCGCCGCCCGCGCGGCGTGTCTTCCCGGCGACGGTCGAGGAGCGGGACGGCCAACAGCGCCAACAAAACCAGTGGCAGACCCGCCGCTAGAACGAGAATCCCCCTCTCGTTCTCGAGCGTCACCAGCCAGAGGAACGGCAGCGGCGGCTTGGTGATCTCGAATCCGGGAACCGCCGACACCCCCAGCGCCCGCGGCCACGCCAGCGCCAGTGCGATCAGGCCGGCGGCCAGCAGGCAGGCGGACCCGACCAGGCGCCGCAGATAGCGGGCGAACGGAATCTCGGCCGCCGGCTCCCCCGTCAGCGTCCGAATCCCCAGATAGCGGACCAGATAGAGGTGCGCGCCCAGCAGCCCGATCAGGAGCAGCGGCAGCGCCGACACGTGGAGCGAATAGATCCGCGCCAGGAGCGGGGCGCTGGGGGTGAAGGCATCGGTCAGGATCACGCCCAGCGGGCCGGCCCGTTGCGCCGCGGCCACGTTGTGGGCCAGCGCCTCGAAGCCTTCCTGGTCATAGGGCAGCACCGTTCCGCTGAAGTAGAGCAGGAACAGGCACGCCAGCATCCCCACGCCGGCCCACCACGTCAGCTCGCGCGGCGTGCGATAGGCGCCGCGATAGAACACCCAGCTCAGGTGCGCGGCGGCGGCCAGGAGCGCGCCATCCCCGGCCCAGCGGTGGAGCGAGCGCATGAGATCGCCGAACGGCGCGCGCTCGATCACGTACATCACGCTGGCATGCGCACCGATCGGGGCCGGCTGGTAGAACTGCCCGAGGTAGATCCCGGTCGCCATCAGGATCAGGATGCAGGTGAGGGTGAGCGCGCCCAGCAGGTGCGGCCAGCGCGTCGCTTCGCGAGGGATCTCGTAGGCGAGACCGTGGAGCGCCAGGCGGTCGCGCCAGCGCTGGCGCGCTGCGGCTGGCGGCGTCATCGCCATGCCCTCAACCTACGAGCACGAGTCGGAAGAGCCACTTCACCCGTCGCCATCAGTGCATTGCCGGGCCCGCCCCGCCGTGCATCGCCATCGGGGCCGGGCGGACGCGGAGGAAGAACTGCAGGCCGACCGGCGTGATCGAGCCGTAGACGTCCTTGAGATCGTCTGGCAGCAGGCTGACGGAGAAGCCCCCGCCCAGACCGGCCACGAACCCCGACCGCGGCGCGAACTGCCGCAGGTAGCCGACGGCGAGCTTGCTCACGCGAAAGACCTCTTCGCCCGACCCTACGACGTCCGCGGCCCCGACGCGATCCTCCAGCACCAGATCGTCCGCCGTCTTCTCGGTCCACTCCGCCCGCCCGTAGAATATATCCCGCTCGCCGAAGTTGAGATTCGATTCCACCAGCAGCGCATCGCTGTCGAGACCCTCCTCGCGATTGCGCCCCCAGGCGAGCGTGCTCGCCCAGATGCCCTGCTGCGCAAGCGGGCGGTGATAGGTGGCCGAGGCCGTCAGCCGCCGGACGTCGATCCGGGGACCATCCTCCTCGTGCGACTCGGCCTCGTTGAGGTGCGCCCCCGAGACCTGCAGCGCCCACCGCTCGGTCGGGAGGAACCAGAACCGGCCGGCATACGAATCGAGCGCGTCGA
>JBHENR010000111.1:0-8413 GCA_046262555.1 Gemmatimonadota bacterium
CGCCAGCAGGATCGTCGGCGTGCAGGCCATCCCCACGTGAAGGACGTCGCACCCGACGCTGCGGAGCCCCGCCTCGGCGGCGGCCACGAAGACCGGGCCGCTGACGCGGGCGTCGCGGCCGAGGACGATGACGCGCCCGCCGGTCCGCGCGCATGCGGCGGCGCCGTGAGCCGCGGCATAGCTGGCGACCAGCTCGGGCGTGAGGCTTTCGCCCACGATGCCGCGGATGCCGGAGACGCTGATGACGAGGGAGGATGACATGCGAGCGACGGCAATGTAGCCCGCGCGCGGAAACGCGCCTATTTTCAAGTCATGTATCTCGGCCCCGAAACCCTCATGCCGGTCGCTTCGGCGCTGGCCGCCATCGGCGGCTTTCTCCTCCTGTTCTGGCGCCGCACGGTGGGCGCGCTCCGCACCTTCTTCCAGTTCGTCGGCCGCAAGGTCTCAGGCCGGTAAGCCGGCCCGGGCGCGCGCCGGGACGTCCCGCATGAGCGCCTTCAAACGCGTCATCGTCGTCGGCCTCGACGGCCTCGAGCCCGCCATCGTGGACCGGCTGCTAGCCGCCGGGGCGCTCCCCAACCTCGCCCGGCTGCAGGGCGCGGGCGGCTACTCGCGCGTGGCGACGACGTCGCCCGCCCAGACCCCGGTCGCCTGGTCCACCTTCGCCACCGGCGTGAATCCCGGCGGGCACGGGATCTTCGATTTCGTCCGCCGCGATCCGCAGACGTATCTCCCGGACCTGGGCCTCAATCGATACGAGCAGAAGAGCGCGTTCCTGCCGCCCAAGGCGATCAACCTGCGGCGCGGCACCCCGGTGTGGGAAATTCTCGCCCGGGCCGGCTTCCCCTCGGCCGTGCTCCGCTGCCCTTGCACCTACCCGCCCGACAAGGTGAAGGGGCGGCTGTTGTCGGGGATGGGGGTGCCGGATCTTCGCGGCGGACTCGGGACGGGGACGTTCTACACTGCCGACGACACGGTGAAACCGGGCGAGAGCGAAACGGTGATCCACCTCGCCGCCGGCGCGGGTCCCGTGACCACGCATTTGATCGGCCCCCGCAACCCCAAGTCCGGCGACGACGCCCGGCTCGAGTTCACCATCGAACTCGACGCCGCCGGGCGGCGCGCCGTCATCCGCTCGAAGGGCGATCCCTCGCCGCTGGAACTCCGCGAGGGCGCCTGGAGCGACTGGCTCAAGCTGAAGTTCAAGCTCGGCGCGCTCCAGTCGGTGAGCGGGATGGTGCGGTTCTACCTCTCGTCGTGCGAGCCGCTCGCGGTCTACGCCTCGCCGCTCAACTTCGAGCCCGATTCGCCGATGTTCCCCATCAGCGCGCCGTGGGACTACGCCGGCGAGCTGCAGCGCAAGATCGGCACCTACTACACCACCGGGATGATCGAGGACCACACCGGGCTCAACAACGAGCGGTTCGGCGAAGACGCGTTTCTCGAGCAGTGCGCGCAGGTCGTCCGCGAGCGGGAGGCGATGCTCCACCTCGAGCTCGATCGGCAGAATGAGGGCCTGGTCTACTGTCTGTTCGACACCCCCGACCGGATCCAGCACATGTTCTGGCGCTTCGGCGAGCCCGGGCATCCGGCCAATCGCGGGCGCGGCGACGGCGCCGCCTACGCCAATGTGATCGACGACCACTACCAGTCCTGCGACGCGATCGTCGGGCGGGTGCTCGAGCGGGCCGACGATCGCACGCTCGTCATCGTGCTCAGCGACCACGGCTTCGGCAGCTTCCAGCGCGGCGTGCACCTCAACACGATCCTCCTCGACCACGGGTTTCTCACCCTCAAGCCCGGCATCGAGCCCGGCCACGGCGCGGGGGATTTTCTCCGCGAGGTGGACTGGGCACACACAAAGGCGTACGCGCTGGGTCTCGGCAGCATCTACCTCAACGTGCGCGGGCGGGAGGCCGAGGGGATCATCCCGCCGGACCAGGCCGGCGCGGTGGGCCGTGAGATCGCCGCCGCCCTGGGCGGCGCGGTGGACCCCGAGCGCGGCGAGGTGGCCGTCCGGAGCGTCTCCCAGCGGGCGGACATCTACGCCGGGGCGTATCTCGGCGAAGCCCCCGACCTGGTGGTCAACTTCAGCCGCGGCTACCGCGTCTCGTGGGGCTCGGGCCTGGGCGAAGTGCCAGCGGGCCACTTCGAGGACAACGCGAAGAAGTGGAGCGGCGATCACATCGTGGACCCCGCGCTCGTCCCCGGCGTGCTGTTCAGGAACCGCCCGTTTTCCGGCGAAGCCCCCCGACTGTTAGACTTGGCCCCGACGATCCTCGCCGCGCTGGGCGCGCCGGCCGACGCCTCCCATGAAGGAGCCTCCCTGCTGTGAAGATTCTGGTGATCGGCCTCGACTGCGCAGCGCCCGAGATCCTCTTCGGCGACGAGCAACTCCCCAACTTCCGCCGGCTGATGGATGCGGGCTGCTACGGCAAGCTGGAGAGCGTCATCCCGCCGATCACGGTGCCCGCCTGGATGTGCCTGTCCACCAGCCAGGATCCCGGGTCGCTCGGCGTCTATGGCTTCCGCAACCGCGCCGACCACAGCTATGAGGGCCTGCAGATCGTCAACGCCCGCTCGATCCGCGAGCTGGCGATCTGGGACCAGATCGCGCGCGAGGGACATAAGTCGGTCGTGATCGGGGTGCCGCCGTCGTTCCCGCCGCGCAAAGTGAACGGCATCTGCGTGGGGTGCTTCCTCACGCCCGACACGGCGGCTGACGAGTACACCCATCCGCCTCGCATCAAGGACGAGATCGCCGAACTGGTCGGCGAGTACCCGGTGGACGTCAAGGGCTTCCGCACCGACGACAAGGAGTGGCTGCGGGACGAGATCTACGAGATGAGCCGCAAGCACTTCACCGTCATCCGCCATTACCTCGAGCACGCCGAGTGGGAGTACTTCCAGTTCGTCGAGATCGGGCTCGATCGGGTACACCACGGGTTCTGGAAGTACCACGACCCCGCCCACGTCGATTTCGAGACCGGCAATCCGCACCAGCACGTGATCCGCGACTACTACCGCTATCTCGACCAGGAGCTCGGCGCGATGCTCGATGTGTTGACCGACGACACCGCCATCTGCGTCGTCTCGGACCACGGCGCCCGGGCGCTGGACGGCGGCTTCTGCGTCAACGAATGGCTGATCCGCGAGGGGCTGCTGGTGCTGAACGAGTACCCGCGCGAGGTGACGCCCTTCAGCAAGCTCGACGTGGACTGGACGAAGACGCGCGTCTGGAGCGAGGGCGGCTACTACGCCCGGGTCTTCTTCAACGTCAAGGATCGCGAGCCGACTGGCGTGATCGAACCCGGCGACTACGAGGCGTTCCGCGACCAAGTACAGGCGAAGTTCGAGGCCACGGCCGACGAGGCGGGCGCGCCGCTCGGCACGCTCGTCTTCAAGCCCGAGGCGATCTACCGCCACGTGCGGAACGTCGCGCCGGACCTGGTCGTCCACTTCGGCGCGCTCGCCTGGCGCTCGATCGGCGGGGTGGGCTACAACGCGCTCCACGTGCATGAGAACGACAGCGGCCCCGACGACTGCAACCACGCCCAGTTCGGCGCCTTCATCCTGGCGGCGTCGAACAGCCCGCTGACGGGCGAGATCGAGGGCGCGCACCTGCTCGACGTCGCGCCGACGCTGCTCGAGCTCGGCGGCTACGACATCCCCGACTCGATGCAGGGGCGGTCGCTGCTGGCCGGACATGGCACCCGCGCGCCCGCCTCGCCGGACGTCTCGGCGGCGGGCGAGGAGATCATCCGGCAGGGGCTGAGCGGGCTGGGCTACATTTCCTGACGAGCCCGTCGGATCTGACGAGCCCGCGGGACCTGACGAGCCGGCCCGCCGGGATCCGGCACGCGCGCGTCTGGGCCCTGCTCAGCGCCACCGCCGGGCTCTGCCTGATCGCGCTCTCGCTGTTCGCCGAGATCCTCAACCATGCCGCCCCGGCCAGCCGCACGATGCGCGCCTACCTGCTGATTCTGGGCGCGCTGCTCCTCACCGCCAGCGCCGCGCTGGTCTGGCCGCCCGCCCGGCGGCGGCTCGCCGGCTGGCCGCTCCCCGCCGAGGGGGCCGAGCGACCGGGGCGGGTGCTGCGCGCCGGCCTCTGGTTCGCCCTGGTCACGGCGCTCCTCGAGATGATCATCCGTCACGTCCAGCTGGTGGCCGGCGAGCGGTTCAATGACGTCGGTCCCCACGCCTGGTGGACGATCCCGCTCGCCGACAGCGTCATCTTTCTGATTCCGGCCACGCTGTTTGCCGCGGCCGCCAGGCTCGGCTGGCCGCGGCTGGGCTCGCTGCGGGCGGTGCTCTTCACGCTGGGATCCCTGGCGGCGGTGGCGCTTCTCTACCTCTTCCACCCCGACCTGCACTTGTCGGTGATCCCGATTCTCGCCGCGGGTCTGGCGGCGGTGTTGACGCGGGCCGCCACCGCCCGGCCGGCGCGGTTCCATGCCCTCGTCGGACGCACGGTCTTGCCGTTAATGCTCTTTCTGTCGCTGTTGGCGCTGGGGATGGTGGGGTCCGGTTGGGCCGCCGAGCGGCGCGCCCGCGGCGCGCTCCCGGCGCCCCCCGCCGGCGCCCCGAACGTACTCCTCATCGTGCTTGACACCGTGCGCGCGGCAAACCTCAGCCTCTACGGCTATGCGCGTGAGACGACGCCCGGGCTCGATCGCCTCGCGCGGCGCGGAGTCGTGTTCGAGCAGGCCTACGCCACGGCGCCCTGGACGCTTCCCTCCCATGCCAGCCTGTTCACGGGGCGGATGCCCCACGACCTCTCGGTGGAGGTGAACCAGGGGCTCGACGGGACGCACCCCACGCTCGCCGAGCGGTTCCGCGCCGCGGGGTACGCCAGCGGCGGCTTCGTCGCCAACCGCTTCTACGCCGGGGTCCACACCGGGCTCGCCCGGGGGTTCGAGCATTACGATGCGGCCCACTTGTCCCCGGGCGAAGTGATGCTGAGTGCCGCTCTCGGCCGGCTCGCCCACCGCTCGGTGACACTCCGCAGTCGTTGGCGCGACGCGGGCCGCAAGTACGCGCCCGCCGTCACGGCTGAGTTCCTCGCCTGGCGCGACGGCGTCGCCGACCGGCCCTGGTTCGCGTTTCTCAACTACTACGACGCCCACGTAGACTATCACAGCGCACCGCCGTTCGATCACGCGTTCCCCGATCCCCCGCCGCCCGGCCCGCAGCGGCGGGCGCTGCGCATCGAGCTGGATGCCTACGATCGGGCCATCGCCTACCTCGACGGCGAGCTGGGGCGCCTGCTCGCCGCGCTCGACCGCCGCGGCGATCTGAGCGACACGATCGTCGTCATCACCTCCGATCACGGCGAAGCCTTCGGCGAGCACGGACTGCAGGGCCACGGCAACGACCTGTATCGACCTGTGCTGCACGTGCCCCTGCTGATCGTACATCAACCCCGGGTGTCGGCGGGTCGCCGGATCGGCGAGCCGGTGTCGCTGCGGGATGTGCCGGCGACGATCCTCGACCTGGCCGGCCTCGGCGATGCGCTCCTGCCGGGACAGAGCCTCGCCTGGGCCTGGCGCGGCGGTGCGTTCCGGACCGCGGCGTCGGCGGTGCATGCGGATATGACCGGCCGGCGTTGGCTGCCCGCCCGATACCCCGTGTCCAAGGGCCACATGCGGGCGCTCGTCACCGAGCGGTTTCACTTCATCCGGAACGGCGACGGCAGCGAGGAACTGTACGACTACCGGCGCGACCCCTGGGAGCAGACCGATCTCGCGGAGACGCCGGAAGGGACCGGGGCGCGCCTCGCCCTGCGCGCCGCGCTGCGGCGCCAGGAGGCCGGGTCGTGATGCCCAGACCCCGACCCCCGTGCTATCATGCCGAGCTCGGAAGCCGTCCCTGGTTTCCCAAGCGACGGCCCATCTCCGCCGGTGACATAACGTCCCTCTTCACCGAGCGACATCACTACATCCGAGACGGCGATGGGCGCGAGGAACTGTACAACTTCCAGGCCGACCCCGGGGAACAGGAAGACCTGTAGGGGAACGTGGCCGCCCGGCCCTGGCTGCAGCAGTTGCGTGACGCGCTCACCCGAATGGATTTGCCGACGGGGTTGTGACGCCCGCGAGGGGAGCGCGTTACGGGAGCCCCGAGGGAATCGCGCACGGTCGCCGGGCCGCGGGACGAGCAGCCGCCGGCAGCGGGAGCCCGGCAGCGAGATCATACAGATACACCCCCCCCGACGACCCCGCTTTTTTCTCATCCAGCCGCTCGCCGACAACGTCCAGGCGCAGCAGCAGTTTGAGATCATCGGAATATCCGCCGACCGAACGAACGTGCCCAAAAAGCACCCACACCCGGTCGTGCGCGCGGAGACGTTCGACCTCCCCGAGATAGTCGGACGTGGAACGCAGCGAGTCGCCAACCACCACCGTCATCTCCCGCGAAAAGCCCAGCCGCTGGTCGTAGTAGGTCCACGTCGCGTAGGACTCGCAGTGCAGATACAGGACGTCGCCGGCACGACGATGCGACTGGACGTGATGCCCCAGCGCGGAGACGTCGCTGATTTCGTAGGGGATCTCCCGGAGACTCAGGGCCAGTGGTCCGCCGATGAGCAGCGCGGCGGTCGCCCCCCCCAGCAGCGGCACCCGGGCCAGTCGATAGTCGAAGAGCGCCGCGATCCCCTCCCCCATGAAAAGGGCCAACGCCGGAGCGAAAAAGAGCAGGAAGCGCTCTTCGAAGGGATAGCGGGAGAGAGCCGACGCCCCCCCCGCCATGAGGAGCGGAGCGAGGAGGAGGAGGACCGTCCGCGGCGCGCGGCGATACAGCACGATCGCCCCGTAGAGAAAGACGAGCGCTCCCAAACCGATGAGGACGGAAAGGCCCAGCGGGATTTTGAACAGCCCCAGAAAGCGACTGCCATACCATTGGAGGTCGGCGAGTCCCCCCGGCGGAAAAGGCGCAAAGTGGGCGTGCCAGTACGCGCGCAGGTAGTCGCTCTGCGCCGCGCGCGAAAGGTTGACCAGGTACAGCGTGAGAAAGCTTCCCAACCAGGCGGCGTGGAACAGCAGCAGGCCCCCCGCGCCCTTCCCGGATCGTTGCTTCGCCAGGGAGAGGAGTTGCACGGCCAGGATCCCTGCCAAGACGAAGATCGAGGGGTGTGAAAACCACACCGCGACGGCGCCTGCCAGACTGAAGACCGCCAGGCGGCGCGCCGGTCGGAGCTCCCCCGTCGCATCGAGAACGAGGAGGTACAGCACGATCGCCACCAGGACGTCAAGCGTGTACTGCTTGGCGATTCCGGCGAAGTAGACGAGCGTGGGAGCGACCGCGAAAAGGGCGCAGGCGATCGGTCGGCTGAGGCGCGTCCCCGTTCGGTTCGCCAACAGGAGAAAGAGAGGAAGCGACGCGATCCCAGCGGCAACGGGGACCAGCCGCAGAGCGAGCTCGCCGCTCCCCAACACCGAGAGCATGAACCGCTCAGCGAACAGGAACCCCACCGGCCCCGCTTGATCGAAGCTCAGGGGCGCCAGCAGACCGGCATACGAACGATTCAATAAGTTGAGCGCGAGCGCGGCTTCGTCAACAAATAACGGCGTAGCCGCCAGATAGGTGGCGAGCCGCAGCAGCGCTCCGACACCGAGAATGACCCAGAGTGCGGCATGCGAGGATAGCCCGGTGGGGTTGAGGCGCATGCCCGTGAAGATGGGGGAGCCGGTCGGGAGCGGTCAAATGGTCCCGTCAGAGGCCCAGACATGGATCTGCAGTTAGTATGCCGGGATGACTCCAGGCGTTCGGAACGTACGCATCGGATTGATGCTGGCCGGTCTCGGGTGCCTCGCCCTCACCTTCCTGGCCCCACGGATCGGCCTGGCCGATCCCGAATTCGGCGTGGCGCAGTTGTACGTCGCGGGAGTGGGCTTCCTCCTGATCGTCGCCAGCGCGCTCCTCGGATGGGCCCCTGCCCGGCGCCGCCTCGAGACGTGGCCGCTGCCCCCCGACGGCGCCGAGTCGCCCGGCCGGGTCCTCGTCCTGGCGCTCTGGTTCGCGCTCCTGGCGGGACTCCTTGAGCTCGCGATCCGGAATGTCCAGTACGCGATCGGTCACCGGTTCGGATTCGTTACGCCCCACGCGTGGTGGATGGCACCGGTCTCCTACGCGCTCCTCTTCCTGGTCCCCGCCGGGGCGTTGGCCTGGGCCGCGGCACGCGGACATGCACGCCTGGGATCGTTGCGGCTGGCCGTGTTCACGTACGCGTTCCTCGCGGTGTTCAGTTTGCTGTTTCTCTACAATCCCGAACTACATGTCTTGACGATCCCGCTCCTCGCCGCCGGCGTCGGGGCCCGCATCGCCGTCGCGGCCCGCGAGCGGCGCACGGGATTTCACCAGCTCGTCCGTCGCACGGTCGTGCCGCTGGCTGTGCTGGCGACGCTGCTCGCGGCCG
>JBHENR010000112.1:0-13445 GCA_046262555.1 Gemmatimonadota bacterium
AACATCACAAGCGACCGATAATATAGCGCGAAAGCGGCTTCTCGACCCCTACGTCCGGTCGCACACGGTGTTGGAGAACCCGCCCGGCCGCGACGAGATGCCGATCTTGCCGGGCTCCAGGCTGGTGCCGTAGAAGCCCGCCCAGGGACCGGACTGAAAGGTGATTTGGCCCGACGCGGGATCGTGGGTGAAGCTGCCGGTCGTCCCCTGCTCGTTGCGGTACTGCGACCCGTTCACGATGACGAGCTTGAGCGTCCCGGCCACGCCGTTGGCCGCCCAGCAGGTGTAGGAGCCCGGCGTCAACGCGCCGCCGCCGGGCTGCGCCTTTGCCGCGTCGGCCGCCCCCGCGGCCCGCAGCATCCACGCCAGGTAGAAGTGCCGCGAACCATCCTCGAGCTGGACCCGGCAGTTCGGGCCGTCCGCCTCGACCACCTCGCCGACCCGGCCCTCGCGATCGTTGACCCGGGCGCCCATCTGGCAGGCGCCGCCGCCGGGATTGTGAGTCCCCGCGGCCACCTTGGCCGCTCCTGCGTTCGCGACGGGCTGATCGGCCCGTTCGTCGGCTGGCTCCTCCTCCGGCTCGTCCGCCGCCGCCGTCCAGGGGTCCTCGTCCTCACCCGCGTCCACCGCCTCGGGCGGCGCCGCCGCTCCGGGGCGCATGAACCTGGCGTTGGTGACGAACTCCATCCCGTCATCGGTCTTGATATGATAACCAGACACCATCCCCTGCCACATCTTCACCTCGACGATCGTGCCGCTCTGCCACCGCTGGTACTCCGGACTGCTGGCCATGTTGACGTCGGCCTCGACCCGATCGCCGGCGGCATACGCGGCTTCCTGCGCGCGAGCCGAAACCCATCCCCCGGAAACAACCAGCATGACCAGAGCGAACACCGTGTTCGATACCGAAGCGCGCATTCTCATGGCAAGGCGTCCTGGAAGAAGGAGTGGGAGTCTCTCTGGATGTATACGCAGGAAATCAAGGCGGCGAGGAGCGCGATGGAAAAGAATCTCCCCCTTCCACCACGACGGGGGTTTGGCCGACCTCCCGAATAACCCACCGCAACCGGCCGGCGCCGTCAAACCCCAGCTCCGTGGCCAGCTGCGGCGCCCGGCAGCCGGGGTCCGCCACCCGCGGGATCGGCCGCCGGGGGCGGCGGTCGCGGTACTCCCACCGCTCCGCCGTGGACGCGACGAGCGCCGCCCGGACGGCGGCGGAGTCGGCACCGCTCAGGGGAATGTGGGCCACGCCGGGGTCGGTGCAGATCCGGTTGGGGTGGCCCAGCACCGCGATCACGCTGTCAGCCGGCAGGCCCAGGGTGAGGGCGTCGAGCCCCCCGCGGAACGACCCGACCGGGACACAGAGCGTCCGGAGCAGCGCCACCGCCGCCCCGGCTCCCATGATCCCGAGGGCGAGCGCGGTGCCGTTCTTGGGATGGCGCCAGCCGCTCAGGCGCCGCGCGTCAGCTCGGCGATCGTCTCGAGCGCGGCGCCGTCGAGCTCGGGCGCGGGCTGGAGCCGCCCGCCGGCAACCCGGTAGACGACCGCCTCCCACCCCAGCTCGTTGGTCAGCGGATCGAGCCGGCCCACGGCGCTGATCACTTCCAGCGGCCCGTCGCCATCGAGATCGGCGAGGCCCAACCGATTGGCCCCCACCCGGCTCGTGCCTTCATAGAAGATCCCCGGCACGAGGCCCGCCGGCGTGGCGACGGAGAGTACCGTCAGTCGGCCGTCGGCGCCGACCTGAAACAGGCCGATCGCCAGCAGCACTTCGATCGAGGGGAGGGTCAAAAGCAGCGTCGTCCGACCGCCGAGCTCGGCGATCTGATAGAGCTGGGCACCCTGCGCGGCGTCCTTCCAGCCGGTGAGGCCGAGCGTCTCGAAGGGGACGAGCGGGTCGGTCGCGGTCACCCGCGCGCTGGTGCCGCGGGTCTCCAGGACCAGCGCGCTCGGCGCCCCGCTGGCGGCGCGGTAGAGCGCCACGGATTCCGGCGCGCCATCGCCCGCCAGGTCGACCGAGAAGACACCGCCGGGCTGGAGCTTCCCCCCGGCGGGGGCTCCGGCGGCCAACGGCTCCTGCTGTGCCTCGACAATGAATCCTCCTCCCGCCGCGTCCCAGACATGGGCGATGCCACCCTCCGCCGCCGCGCCCGCCGCCACCAAGACGCGCAGGCGGTTGGTGTCCATCCACGCCTGCGGCGTCACGCTGCGATTCTGGCGCGCGAGCCACGCCGCCACCGGGTGGCGCTGCGCCCGGCCGGCCTGCAGGTCATACATGCCGGTCCGCGTCACGCCGTCGGTCCCGCGCCCGGAGAACGCGAGAAACCGGCCGCCGGGCGACCAGGTGGGCGGCGCCGCGCTGCCGCCGGAAAAGGCCGCCGCGATGTCCGCCACCTGCCTGGTGCGCGACCAGATGCCCACGCTCTCGATGGCGCCGGTGGTGGTAAAGGCGACGAAGAGTGAGTCCGGGGCGAGGCTCACCGACTCGAACGCGGCCGGCGCCAGCCGGCTGCCGTCCGGCGCGCGGCCCGGGAGATCGTCGAGCGCGAAGAGCGTGTCGGCGCCCCGCAGCACGGCGGTGGAATCGGCGCTCAGCCGCACCCCGCCGCCGGCCTGCGCCACGGCGGTCGAATCGGCCGCGTCGTCCGCCGGCAGCGGCAGGATCGAGACCCAGGCCCGGCGGTCCTCTTCGCTGCATGCGGCCAGCCAGAACACCGCCAGCAGCGCGGCCACCGCGCGGCGCAGGCCGAGGCGCGCGCGCGCCGTCATCGCGCCTGGTAACCCCCCCGCTTGAGAACATCCCGCGCGATGACGAGGCGCTGGATCTCGTTCGTGCCCTCGAAGATCCGGTTGATGCGCGCGTCGCGATAGAACCGCTCCGGCCACATCTCGGCCGAGTACCCCATGCCGCCATGGAGCTGGACCGCCTTGTCCACGATCCGGTCGAGGCCCTCGGAACAGAACATCTTGCAGATGGCCGACTCGCGGCTGAACGGCTCGCCCTGATCGCACAGCCAGGCGGTGCGGTACACCATGCTCTCCATCGCGTAGGTGTCGGCGGCCATCTCGGCCAGCATGAACTGGATCGCCTGAAAGTTCTGGATCGGCTGGCCGAACGCCTGCCGCTGGCCGGCGTACGCCACGCACCGGTCGACCGACTCCTTGGCCGTCCCCACCGTCGCCGCCGCCAGCCCCAGCCGGCCGACGTCGAGCACGCCAAAGGCGAAGCGCGCGCCCTGGCCCACCGCCCCGAGCAGATTCTCGGCCGGCACTTCGAGGTCCTCGAAGATCAGCTCGGTCGTGTTGGAGCCCCGGATCCCCATCTTCTCCTCGACCTTGCCGACGGAAAATCCGGGGAACGTCTTCTCCACGATAAAGGCCGAGGGACCTGAGTCGTCGGGGCTCTCCCCCTTCACGTTGCAGAACACCGCCACCACGTCGGCCAGGCCGCCGTTGGTGATCCAGATCTTGGTGCCGTTGAGGATGTAGAGATCCCCCCGCCGCACGGCGGTCGTCTTCATCCCCATCGCATCGGAACCCGACTCCGGCTCGGTCAGGGCATAGGCGCCGATCATCTCGCCCCGCGCCATGGGGGCCAGGTACTTCTGCTTCTGCGCGTCACTCCCGAACTTGTGGATCGTCATCCCGCCGATGGACTGATGGGCGCCGATGAACGTCGCGGTGGAGGCGCAGGCGCGGCTGATCTCTTCCTGGAGGATGCAGTAGCCGGTCTCGCCCATCCCCGCGCCGTCGTATTCCGGCGGAAAGACGACCCCCAGGAACCCGAGCTCGCCCATCATCGAGATGAGCCGGTCGGGGATCTTGTGCTGCTTGTCGATGCCGTCGGCGGCCGGCCGCAGCTCCTCGTCCACGAACCGCCGGACGGTGCGCCGCAACTCCTTCTGCTCGTCGGTGAACGTCCACTCCATGCGGCCCTCCGGGCGAAACAGGGGAAACGAAGCGAACCGGGAAGATAGGCCCAAGCTACGCGGGCCACACCCGCGCCAGGCGCAAAACGGCGGCACCAGGGAGAACACCGGTGCCGCCGTGATGAGTGGCTTTGCGCGGGCCCGCGCGAGGGCGCGCCGGGCCTACGCCGTGGCGAGCTGCGGACTTTCCAGCCGCACCGACACGGCCTCAATCAGGAACTCGCGAGTCCGGGCGACGATGTCGTCCATCGACGGGGTCTGCGCGATCAGCGCCTCGGCGCGGCCGCGAATCTCATCGATCGAGGGGACCTGGGGCAGGTCGTCCCACCGGGGCCAGCTCGGAGCGTGGGCCCAGGCGCCGCGCACCTGCTCGGCGATGTGCTCGACCGCGAACGTCCCGGCCAGCTCGCGGGCGATTTTGTCCACCGCGACCCGCGGCAGCCGGCGCTCGCCGCGCACAACCTCGGGCGGCGGCCCGCGTAGGTCCCACACCAGCCCGGTCCACGACAGCATCCGCAGGATGTAGTACGTCATGTCGATCTCATACCAGCGGAACCCCTGGCGGGTCGAGCTCTGGTAGTAGTGGTGGTTGTTGTGCCACCCTTCGCCGAGCGTGATCACGGCCAGCCACCAGTTGTTGCGCGAGTCGTCGCCGGTGACGTACCGCTGGCGGCCGAAGTAGTGGGCCAGCGAGTTGATCGAGAAGGTGCCGTGGTAGAGGATCGACGTCGACAGGAAGAACCCGACGAAGAGCCCCGGCCAGCCGGCGATCAGCAGGCAGACGACCCCCAGCGCGATGCCCGGGATATGGGCGTGCTTGTCGAGCCACACCAGCTCGGGATACTCGGTGAGATCCTTGACCAGCGCGTAGTCCGCCTTGCCGCGCTTCACCGAAAAGATCCAGCCCAGATGGGCGAAGATGAAGCCGTGCTGTTTCGGCGAGTGGACGTCCTCGGGCGTATCCGAGTGCTTGTGGTGCGAGCGGTGCTTGGCGGACCACCAGATGACGCCCTGCTGGAGCGACGTCTGGCCCATGAACGCCAGCACGAACTGGAAGAACCGGCTCGTCTTGAACGTCCGGTGCGAGAAGTAGCGATGGAAGCCGCCGGTGATGGCGAACATTCGCACCAGGTACAGCGAGATGCAGAGCGCCACCGACGCCCAGGTCACTCCCGACCACAGAAGTCCCAGGCTGGCCAGATGGACGGACATGAAGCCCAGGGCATTGGGATAGACGATATCATCATGATGTTCGGCATCGAATCGCAGGGTCTGCTTCAGCACGGTTATCACGCTTTCGTATACGGGTATGGGCCAAAAGGCCGGATTCAGGACTGCCCTGTAATATACGCTGCGCGGGGTCAACTCGGCAGGGTACTGCATACCCCCTCGGGGGGGGCGTGCGTTCACTCTATATCCTGGAGCCGCTAGAACCGCACCCGGATGCGGTAGTTGAGGGTGGTTTCCCCATTAGCCGGCACCGGCACATCGAACTTGACGGTGAAGGCGTCGAGCTTCTCGTGCGGCAGGCTGCTCTGCAGCATCTCCCAGTCGCCCGGCAGCGGCTCGATCACCTGCACCGTGACCGCCTCGTCCTTGTGGTTGCGGATCACCACCTCGAACGCCTCGTCGTAGACGTGTCCGCTGGCCAGGACATGGAACGCCGTCTGGCGGCGGTCGGCCACCAGGTCGAACGCTTCGCCGACCTTGAGCCGCACCCGCTCGCCGCGCGGGGTGTGGTCGATCCGGTCCTCGCCCACCAGCTGCACCGTGCCGTCGGCATCGGCCTTGTAGAGCCGCACCACCCCGCCCGGCAGCGCCACTCCCAGCCGGTTGGCGGTCGCGTTGTCGAACTCCTGATAGACCCCGACCTTCAATCCCTGCTCGCCACCGTACTGCTGGGTGTAGTACCAGGCCGCGCCGGCCAGCGTGTAGACCTTCTCGGTGCGCACGCCGGACGCCTCCAGCAGCCGGACCTGCTTCGACTGGTTGCTCTTGATCGTCGTGGGCCGCGGCAGGTCATAGAGGTGGTACTCGAAGAAGGTGCGCTCCTCGAACGCGTCGGCGTTGGGAGCTGAAGCCGCCTCGCGCATCATCCGCATCTCGTCCCGCCCGTTCGGCCGTGGCGCGCGATGGATGTCACCGGCCACCAGCTTGAGCTCGGCATTGGGGTAGGTCGTCCCGCTGGTGTTCGACAGCGTCACCCAGCCGCCGAGATCCAGCGTCTTGTCGGCGGCGTCGAGCGTCACCACGTAATCCGCCTTCCAGTCGAGCCCGCCCGTCAGGTACGACACCTCGACCGGCTCGCTGCCGGCGCGCGTGCTCTTGAGCAGCCAGACGAGCGTCGGCAGCGCCTTCATGTCGCCCTTGAGCGCTGGCAGGACGACCCGCCCCGGCGGATTGAGCGCGATCGAATCGCCGATCTGGTAGACGGTGCCGCCCTGGGTCGACAGCAGCCGCGCCCGCACTGGCACCTCGCGATCATCCACGCGGATGTAGAGCGTCACCTCTTCACCGATATATTTGTTGAGCAGCGCTTCCGGCGTCAGCAGATCGAACTCGTAGTTCTGCTCCAGCACGTCGACCGCGCCGGGGTTCGTCAGCGCGCGGAACGCCACCGAGGTGGGATCGATCTGCGACGCCACATCGGGAAAGGGGAGCGTGAAGACGCCGTTCTCCAGCGTCATCCGGCGCTGGTCGCGGACCAGGCCGAGGTTGCCGTTGTAGACGGTGACGGCAACGGACCGCGGATCGGGATCGTCGGCCTGCACGGCGGCGCCGGCGGCGCCCAGGAGCACGGTGGCGCCGAGGAGCGCGGCGAGGAGCGGCAAGCGGGACATGGGGATACCTCCGGTCAGGGTGTGTCGTCGTCGGGCGTACCGGAGATACCACCGGGGCGGGGGGTTATTCCGTGCCTAACTGCATCCCGATGTGATATCATATTGCACCCATTGTGCCCCCACATCTTGTCTGGCGTCGGCGAGAGGAAGAACTGCCATGGCATCGACCAAGACCGCCCAGGTGAGCATCCGCATTCCCGAGGTCGTGCTTCAATGGCTCGACCGCCGCGCGGGCTCGGCGCGCAGCCGCGCGGATATCGTACGAGAGCTGTTGGAGGAGGAAATGCGGCGCGAGGACGCGGCGCGACTGACGGAGATGTTCGATGCCGCCGCGGCCGACCTGACGCCGGAAGAGCGCGAAGACCGCGATCGGCTCCTGGGCGCCCTGTCCCGGGAGGACGAATGACCCCCGGGCCGGCGGCGGTCCGCTCGCAGCCCTTACGGGGTGAGATCTGGGCGTTCGATCTCAATCCCACCCGCGGCCGCGAGCAGCGGGGCATACGACCCTGCCTGGTGGTTTCCGCCGATGCGCTCAATCGGTCCCGCTTCGGCACGGTGATCATCTGCCCGATCACGACCACGGAACGCCCGACGTTTCGCTGGCGTCCCGGTTTGCGGCCGGAGGACCTTCGAACAGCCGACGTGGATTGGGCCCCCCACCCTCACTGGGTCGCCACCGATCAGATCGTCACGGTGGATACCGCGTGGCGCGCGTTGCGGCACCTGGCCACTGTCGTCAACAGAGAGAAGGTGCGAGCCGTCGAGAGCTCGCTTCGCCTGTTGCTGGACCTAGGGACGCCCGGCCACTAATCCCGCCAGACTGTCGGCGAGGACGGTGCCGGCGCGGCGCCGCGCTTCCGGCAGATCGGCCCGCGGCGCGAGGCTGTCGCGCCAAAAGGCGAGCGCCCGCGCGGCGGCGGGCGGGTTGCGCCGGGCAAGCGCCCGGCGGGCGTCGAAGATGAACCGGTCGAAGGGATCGGCGACGAGCGCCGCGGCTGCCTGCCTGGCTACGGGCGCCTCCGCGGCGCGGGATTCCAACGCCTCGTTGGCCTGGTCCCGGGCCAGGGCGTCCTCGGGCGCGACGCGCTCCCGGCGCTGCTCCGCGACCGGGGCCGGCGGAGCGGCCGGGGCATTCGCCCGGGCCGTCGCGTTCGTCCCGGTCTCGCCCGTCACCGTCCCGCTCGTCGCCGTTTCGGCCACCGCTGGATCGCGCTTCGGCGGAGCGGACGACTCGTCGCGGTCCGCAATGACCCGCTCCGCTTCCTCCACCGCGTCCGTCACCGGCACGTCCCGCGGGCCGCGGATGCCTACACGCATCACCACGCCGAGGGCGATGACCGCGACGAGAGCCAGGGCCATCTGGGGAGCATAGCGGGGAAGCCCGCCGCTCCAGCGCGCGCGGGCCGCCCGCGCGCTGCCCGACGTCCGCTCGACGATCGCCGCCTGCTGCCGGGCCCAATCCGGCGCCTGGCCCGCGGCGGTGCGGAGCGCCCGCTCGGCGGCGTAACCCCGCGCGGCGGTCGCCGCGAAGGCCTCGAGCCCCGCTAGCTCGTCGCGGCAGGCCGCACACCCCTCGAGATGGCCGGCGATCCGCGCGCGCTCGTCGGCGGCGAGCTCGCCCGTCCGGTAGCGGTCGAGCCACGCTGCCGCGTGACCGCGCCCGTCGAAGGGGCCGACGCTGGATTCTTCGCCCGGGTGGGTCGTCATCTCTCTCTCATCTCGCGGCTCCCGGGGTCTCTGGCTGGCCCCGTCCCGGGGCCATGCCCCCGGGCCTCCAGGCAGCGCTGCATCTTCTCCCGGGCCCGCGCCAGGCGCGACATGACGGTGCCGATCGGGATCTCGATCAGGAGCGCGATCTCGGCGTAGCTCAGCTCGTCGTCGTGCCGGAGATCGAAGCACTCGCGCTGGGCGGGCGGCAACTCGCCCCGGCAGGCGGCCAGGGCGAGCCCCAGCTCGCGATCCTCCACCCGCGCGCCCGCCTCCCCGGCGGCGACGAGCGGCGGGGCCTCGGCGGGCGACGAGAGCGACAGCGCGCCCCACACCTTGCGCCGCCGCAGAACGTTCAGGCAGCGATTGCGCGCGATCCGGAAGATCCAGGTGTAGAAGCGGTACGCCGGATCGTAATCGGCCAGCCGCGCGTAGGCGCGGACGAACGTCTCCTGCACCACGTCAGCCGCCTCGTCGGCGTCGCCCAGAAGCCGCAGGCAGCTCCAATAGAGCCGCCGCTGATACCGGTCGACCAGTACGCCATAGGCCCGGCTCTCCCCGGCGGCGATCCGCGCGATGAGGGCCGCTTCCTCCGGATCCACCGACCCGGCCGTCTCGGAGCTGGTACCCGCGGGGTCCGCGTTCATTCCCCCGGCGGGAACGCCACGCCGCCGCCCGCCAGGACCTCGGCCGCCACGTCCCGGACATCGCCGTCGGGGTCGGCGCGGACCGCGGCCAGCTGACGGCGGACATTGCGCCAGGCGCGGTCGACCAGTGGCCGGGCGCGGCGCAGGTGAGCGGGACCGGTCCCGGCGGGGGCGCCGCCGCCCTCGCCGGCGCGACAGCCGGCGTCGGCGCGGGCCAGCACCGCCGCCATCAGGTAGAGGTCCCCCGCCGCATCGGCGAGCCGGGCGAGGGTGATCTGCCGTTCCACGATGTCGGCGCCGTGGTGACGGAGCGTCCACTCGACCGTGCCGGCGAGCTCCGCCACCCAGTGGGAGAGTGGCTCCGCGATCGCCGCCACGTCCGGATGGAGCCCCGGCAGTTCCGGCCGGGCGATCGTCCGCCGCGCCCGCTCGACGGCGTACCCCGTCAGCACGCCGAACTGTTTCAGCGGATCGTGAAGCGCCCGCGAGACCGCCTTGAGATGCGCGGCCGGCTCCTCGATCCCGGCCAGCGCGGTGAAGAGACGCAGGATCTCGTTCGAGCCCTCGAAGATGCGATTGATGCGGGCGTCCCGCAGATGCCGCTCCCAGGGGTTGCCCTGCATGTACCCCATGCCGCCGGCGATCTGGAGCGCGTCGTCCGCGGCGCGCCAGAGCGCATCCGACCCCTTCACCTTGCAGATCGCCGACTCCAGCGCCAGGTCGTCCAGGCCCCGGTCCGCCAGACCCGCCGTCAGCTGCACCATCGCCTCGATCGCGTACTGATCGAGCGCCATGTCGGCGAGCTTCTGCTGGATCAGCTCGAAGCCGGCCAGTGGGCGGCCGAACTGCTGGCGCTCCTGGGCATGCGCGGTCGCCTGGGCGAGCAGCAGGCGCAGCCCACCTACGCACCCCGCCGCCAGCCCGAGCCGGCCGGCGTTGAGGACCGCCATCGCGATCCGGAATCCCTCGCCGGGCGCGCCGAGCACGTGATCCGCCGGAACGACCACGTCGGCGAAATGGACCTCGGTGGTCGAGCTGCCACGGATCCCCAGCTTGTGCTCCTCGGGGCCGTGGCTGACGCCGGCCAGCGTCCGGGGCACGATGAAGGCGGTGATCCGGTCGCGGGTCGCGCCGCCCGCGTCGGGAAGGGCCGTCTGGGCGAAGACGGTGAACACGTCGGCGAAGCCGCCGTTGGTGATCCAGAGCTTGGTGCCGCTCACGATCCAGGCGTCGCGGCCGGCGTCGAACACCGCCCGGGTCTGGATCGAGCGCGCATCGGATCCCGCGCCGGGCTCGGTCAGCGCGAACGCCGCGAACTGCTCGCCGCGCGCCAGCGGCGGCAGAAACCGCTGCTTCTGCGCCTCCGTGCCATACAGCAGGATGCCCTTCAGGCCGATCGACTCGTGGGCGCCGACGGTGACGACGACCGAGCCGTCGAGCTCGGCCAGCGTCTCGAAGACGCGAACGTAGAGCGCCTCCGAGCCGCCGCTGCCGCCGTACGCTTCGGGCACGACGACCCCAAACACGCCCAGCTCGGCGAGGCCGGCGAGCACCACGCGGGGGAGCCGCGCCTCGGCGTCGATCGCCCGGCTGTCGATGTGATCGGCCCCGAAACGGTGGAGCGACTCGCGCAGCAGGTCGAGCGTCTCGGTCTCGTCGGCCGAGAGCGCGGGGAACGGCAGCAGCAGCTCGGCCTCGATCCGGCCGAGGAAGAACCCTTTGCCGAGGCTCATGCGGCGGTGGGAGACCGCAGCGCGCGGCGCGTCCGGCCAGCGCGGCGGGCGAGGTAAATCCCGCCCACCAAAATGAAGAACCCGAGCGTGAGGAGCGCGGTGCTGTTGACGAGAAACCGGTCGGCGATGGGCTGGGTCTCGATCGGCAGCTGCTGGCTCCACTCCCGCGCCCGGGCCAGCTCCTGGTACCAGAGCCGGATCGTCCATCCGGGGATGATGAGGCCCAGCACCGCCAGCACCCGCAGGACGACCGGCGCCCAGCCCGCGCGGCCGTCACGCCCCAGGTTGTAGACCGCCAGAATCAGCAGCGCCAGGCCACCCAGCATCCAGAGGGCCGGGGCGTCGAACAGCGGGCTGAGGCGGCCGGGCATCCGGTTCTAGAAGTCGTCGCCGAGCCGGGCCTGGATCTCGGCGGCAAGGGGGGGCGCGGCGGAGTGAGCGGGCGTGGCGGCCGGCGGGGCGTAGAACCCGCCCTGCCGCGCGACGGCGCGGAGCGCGCGCGAGGGCGCATAGCGGGGGTCGAGCGCGGTGGCCCACTCCGCCAGCCGCTCGACGATGGCCGTCACGCCGACGTCGTCCCCCCAGCGCAGCAGCCCGCCGCGAAACGGCGGCCAGCCGATCCCCAGAACGAGCGCCAGGTCGCCGTCCCCGGGCGAACCGACGATCCCCTCCTCGAGCGCCCGGGCCGCCTCGTTCACCATCGGATAGAGGCAGCGGCCGATGAGATCGGCGTCCTCGTAGACCGGGGCCTCGTCCGCCCCGTCCATCCCCAGCTCACCCCGCAGCACCTTGTCGGGCTCCGCGCGCACGCCGTCGGCGTAGCGGTAGAACCCGCCGCCCGACTTGCGTCCCAGCCGCCCCGTCCCCGCCAGCCGCTGCATCAGCGGGTGGGGCTTCATGCGGTCGGGGTACGCCCGCTCGAGCACGACGCCCACCCGCGCCGCGACGTCGAGACCGATTTCATCGAGCAGCGCCAGCGGGCCCACGGGTAGTCCGAACGCCTCCAGCGCGGCGTCGAGCTCCTCGACTGGCACGCCCTCGGCATACAGCCAGACCGCCTCGTTCAGGTACGGCATCAGCAGGCGATTGACCCAGAAGCCCGGCCCGTCGCGCACGATGACCGGGGTCTTGCCGAGCGCAACGGCGAAGCCGTGGAGCGTCGCCACCGTGTCGGCGGACGTCTGCTCGCCACGCACGACCTCCACCAGCGGCATCTTCTCGGCCGGATTGAAGAAGTGGAGACCGCCGAACCGGTCGGGCCGATGGAGCCCGATCGCGAGGGCGTCCACCCGCAGCGACGACGTATTGGTGGCGATCACGGCGCTCGGTCCCCCCGCGCGCTCCACCTCCGCGAGCACCCGCCGCTTGAGCTCGAGGTCCTCGACCACCGCTTCGACGACCAGGTCGGCCCGGCCGAAGCCGCTGTACTGGACCGTCCCGCTGATCTGGCCCAGCAGCTGGCGGGTCTGGCGCGGCGAGAAGCCGCCCCGGCGCTCGAGCCGGCGCGCGATCCGGGCGGCGTGGGCGAGTCCGGCCGCGACGCGGGCGGTGTCGACGTCCTTCAGCCGGACGCGGATCCCCCGGTAGGCGGCCGTTTCGGCGATCGCTCCACCCATCACCCCCGCGCCGAGGAGGCCGAGCCGCGCCACCGGCTGCGCCGCCCCGACGGCGGGCGGTTTCTTCGCCTCCAGGCCCTGGCGATAGAGCGTCATCAGGTTGCGCGCCGCGGGCGTGACGGTCAGCTCGGCGACGGCGTCGGCTTCCGCCTCGAGGCCCGCGACAAGCCCGTCGCGGAGGCCGATCTCGATCGCGCCGATCGCCTGAAACGGCGCCGGATAGAACGTGCCGCTCGTCTCGCGCACGCGCCGCCGGGCCTGGGCCAACGCGAGCGCCCGGCCCATCGGGGTCCGGTCGAGCAGGAACGCGGCGATCCCTCGCCGCCCCGGCCCCCCCGGGACTTCGCGTCCCTTCGCGGCCGCCGCCGCCATCGCGTGAGCGGCGTCGAGCAGCCGCGGCGTCGGCACCGCGCGATCCACCAGCCCGATACGCTCGGCCTGCCGCGCCGAGATGCGGCGACTGGTGAGGATCAGCGTCAGCGCCTGCTGCAGCCCGACCAGCCGCGGCGTGCGCTGGGTGCCGCCCCAGGCGGGGATGATGCCGAGCTGGACCTCGGGGAAGCCGAGCCGGGTCTCGTCCCGCTCGCTCGCCAGCCGGAAGGAGCAGGCGAGCACGAATTCGAGCCCGCCACCGACGCACGCCCCGTCGATCGCGGCGATGGTGGGGACCGACAGGTCGGCCACCCGCTGAAACACGGTCTGGCCCCGCTGGGCCATCGCCCGCGCCGCCTCCGGCGTCCGCACCGCGGCCAGCTCCTCGACGTCGGCGCCGGCGATGAAGGTGCCCGGCTTGCCGGAGCGGAAGATGATCGCCGCCAGGTCGTCCCGGGCGCTCAGCTCGACCAGCACGTCCTCGAGCTCGTCGAGCGCGGCGCGCGACCAGACGTTGACGCGGCGATCGGGGGTGTCGAACCGGACGTCGGCGATGCCGCGCTCGTCCACCACGTAGTCGAACGCCGACGCCATCTACGCC
>JBHENR010000113.1:0-3069 GCA_046262555.1 Gemmatimonadota bacterium
GCATGGCCGCGGAACGGCATCCCCATCATCGACCCTTCGTAGTTCTCCATCAGATAGCGGCCGTCCATCACCATCGCATACGACGCCGTGCCGCTCGACGCCACCGGCGGCGCCCCGGGGGCCATCCACATCTGGGACGTATAGGTCCAGTCGCCCGCCATCTCGGCCAGGTGCTTGTGGGCGTCGCCCGGGGTGGCGTACGCCATCCACTTCTGCATCACCGCCGGATCTATGTCCTGGGCGGCGAGCGGGGCGGTGCCGAGCGCGGCGAAGACCGCCAGCGCGAGCCCGCACAGGGTGCGTCGCAGTGCCATGTGGTCCTCCTGATGGGGTTGAGCCGGAAGTATAGCGAGGTCTTTCAGCGCTCGCCCTCCTCGTAGGCGACCGCGTCCTCGCGGCGGATGACCAGGTCCACCGACCGCTCGCGGGGGTCCCCGCCGGGGGCGGAGCCGACCATGACGTACGCCTTCTCCGAGTCGGGGTACTCGACGACCTCCGGCTCGATCATGGTGGAGAGGGCGAAGTACTCGAGCGGGCCGTCGCCGGTGTTCTCGATTCCGTGGGCGCCGGCGGGGCCCGGCACGCAGCCGAACGCGTCCCCCGGGTTCAGCTCGTGCAGCCCGGCCGGCGTCCGCACCTGCCCGCTTCCGCTCCGTACGTAAAAGAACTCTTCGTTGACGTGGTGGAAGTGGTACGGGAACGGCCGCTGGCCGGGCTCGAGTTGATACAGGCTGTACCCCAGATGATCCGCTCCGACACGGCGGGCGAGCCGGCGGCGCTGGCCGCGAAACGGGCCCCGCCCGAACGCTTCCCACTCCACGTCGCTGACGTGCGCGATGCGCGGGTCGCGCTGGGCGGGCGCCGGCGGGGCCGGGCCGACCGGCACGTCAGCCGGCTCCCCGTCCCAGTAATCGGCCAGCCGGTCGCCCTGGAGAATGATCTCCGGCGGCTCCCGCTGATCGCGGGCGTCGCCGAGCCCCCGCACCCGGTAGATGCGCTTGTTGGAGTCGGGCAGGCCGATGACGTCGCGCCGGCTGCGGGTCCGCGCGATCAACAGGTGCGCGGGCCGCTCGAAGCGATTCAGCAGTTGAAAGGCGCTCGAGCTGCGGGGCGGGAGCGCGACCACGTCGCCGGCCGCGAGCCGATACTCCGCGCCCCCCAGCCGGAGATGCGGTTCGCCCCCCAGCACCAGAATCACGTGCTCGTCGATCAGATGAAAGCGGTACGCCCCCTCGGCGCGTCCCGTGGGAAGGATGACGGCGTCATAGCGCAGCAATTGCGCGCCGAAACGCTGGCTCAGCAGCGCGCGCTCGGCGCCGAATCGTTCCCCGCGGCTCTCGGGGACGTAGTGAAGCTGGTTCCAGTTGACGACCGCGACGCTCACGGAATAGCTTCGGCGACATCATGCCCGACCGTGACGAAATCGACCGCGCCATCGCCGCCGTCTTCGAGGAATCCGACCTCCAGCGGGCCGGCCTGCGGCAGCGCCGGGCGCTCAAGCTGCTCGATCACGGGGTCTGGGAGGGCACGGTGACGCCCTTCTTCCAGGCCCGCGCCGAGCAGCGCCTCAACGGGCATATCCGGACGCTCTGGGATACGGCCACGCTCGAGCGGATAGCCAATCCGCGGGAGTAGCGCCTCGTCCCATCGGCTCGTCGCCGCATCCGTCCGTCTGGTCCGTTTCATGTCCCCCCGTTTTGCGCTAATCTAGCGGAGCCGCATGCAGGAACGCATCCTCGAGTTTCTCGTCCCGTTCCTCGAACAGTATGGATACGTCGCGCTCGTCATCCTGGTGTTCCTCGAGACGAGCGCGTTTCTCGGCCTGCTGGCGCCCGGCGAGGCGGTCATCGTGCTGTGCGGGTTCTACGCCTATCGGGGTGTGCTGAATCCCTGGTGGGTCGGCATCATCGCGGCGGTCGGCGCGTTTGCCGGCGACCAGGCCGGCTATGCCCTGGGGCGCAAGTACGGGCACGGCCTGATCACCCGGTTCGGCAAGTTCATGTTCTTCGATGCCCGCCGGCTGCGCGCGACCGAGCGGTACTACACCAGGCACGGCGGCAAGACCGTCTTCTTCGGCCGCTTCATGTCCATCCTGCGGTCGTTCGGCCCGGCCGTGGCGGGCATCAGCCGCATGCCATACCGCACGTTTCTGCTCTGGAGCGCGAGCTCGTGTATCATCTGGGGCGCTGTCTTCACTGTCATCGGCTACTTCTTCGGCAAGTCGTGGGATGTGATCGATCGCTATATGGGGTGGGGCGGCGCGGTGGGGTTCGTCCTCGCCGCCGCCCTGGTGCTGTGGTTCCTGCATCGCAAGACCGCCCAGGAGCTCGAACTCGAGGCCGAGGCCGACGACCCTGACGTCATGCCTTCCTGAAAGGAGCCCACGGATGATCCGGATCTCTCGTTCGCTGGCGACGTGCGGCGTTCTCCTGGGCTGTCTGCTGGGCGGCCTGCTGGGCGGCCTGGCCGCCTGCGGCGGCGGCGGTGGTCCCGAGGG
The DNA here is from genome assembly GCA_046262555.1 of Gemmatimonadota bacterium. Lineage (GTDB taxonomy): Bacteria > Gemmatimonadota > Gemmatimonadetes > JACCXV01 > JAHWKZ01 > JBHENR01. The sequence goes on from JBHENR010000113.1 coordinate 2,498, forward strand.
TGGCGGGCCGGGCCGCACCGTGCTCCACATGTCGTTCCCCACCGATCCGCCGAGCCTCGATCCGATCCAGGCGGTGGACGTCTACCGCGGCCAGATGGTGGTCTACCTGTTCGACGGGCTGGTGCGGTTCGAGGAGGGAGAGGTGCTCCCCAACCTGGCGTCCGCCTGGAAAGTCGCGGACGATGGCATCACCTACACCTTCAGCCTGCGGGACGACGTCGTCTTCCACAACGGCCGCCGGCTGACGGCCGACGACGTGCGCTACTCGTTCGAGCGGGCGCTGCGGCCGGAGAGCCAGAGTCCGCTCACCTTCGTGTTCGATTTCATCTACGGGGCGGATGCGATGCTGGCGGGCGAGGCGGATGCCCTGTCAGGGCTGCGGGTCATCGATCCCCGCACCGTCGAGATCCGGCTCGAGCAGCCCTACGCCCCGTTCCTCGAGCTGATGGCAATGCCGGCCGCGCACATCGTGCCGCGCGAAGAGGTGGAGGCAAAGGGCGAGGGCTTCTCCGAGGCGCCGATCGGCACCGGGCCGTGGGTGTTCGAGTCGTGGGCGCATGACGATGTCATCC
>JBHENR010000114.1:0-9224 GCA_046262555.1 Gemmatimonadota bacterium
GAGGGGACGCACGACATCCACACCCTCGTCGTGGGCCAGGATATCACGGGGATCGCGGCATTCGAATGATCATCCCATCACAGGAGGTACGATCGTGGCTGACCAGATGACCGCCGAGAAGACGCTGATCCGGGTCGAGAAGGAGAACGGGGTCGCTTTTTTCACTCTGGACGACCCGCCCGCCAATACGTACACCCACGAGATGATGAAGCAGCTCGACCTGGCGATCGTGGACGCCCGGTTCGACACGTCGGTCCAGGCGATCGTGCTGCGCGGCGCGGGCGAAAAATTCTTCTGCGCCGGCGCCAACATCGACATGCTGTCGCAGTCCGATCCGGTCTGGAAGTACTACTTCTGCCTCCACGCCAACGAGACGTTGCTGCGGTTCGAGCACACGCCGAAGATCGTGATCGCGGCGCTCAACGGACACACCGTCGGCGGCGGCCTCGAGATCGCCATGGCGGCCGACATCCGGATCGCGCGCAAGGGCGGCGGCAAGATCGGCCTGCCCGAGGTGACGCTGGGCGTGTTGCCCGGCACCGGCGGCACCCAGCGGCTGACGCGGCTGGTCGGTAAGTCGCGGGCGATCGAGCTGATGGCCACCGGCCGCAACTTCGAGTTCGAGGAGGCCGAGCAGATGGGGATCGTCAACCACGTCTGGGAGGCCGAGTCGGGCGAGGCGTTCGTCGCCAAGGTCGTCGCATACGCCGAGCAGTTCGCGATTCCCGCCAAGGCGGGAATGGCCGTGGGCCACATCAAGCGCGCCTGCCAGTCGGGCGCCGAGGTGGCGCTCGAGCAGGGGCTGGCGATCGAGCGGGAGCTTCAGGCCAAGCTGTTTGGCTCGGACGACGCCAAGGAGGGCCTCACGGCGTTCGTCGAGAAGCGGAAGCCGCAGTTCGCGGGGCGGTAGGGGTAGGGGGTCCCGAGCCCTTGACAGGTCCAGTCGACCTGTACAGATTACCTGTACAGTTCGATTCCCAAGGAGGGGGCCTCATGACGACCCGCACGAGCTATACGAACGCCCGTGCCAATCTGGCCAAGCTGTGCGATAAAGCCACGGACGACCGGGAGACGGTGATAATCGAGCGCCGCGGGGCGAAGGACGTCGCGCTGATTTCGGCGGAGGAGCTGGCCGGACTGGAAGAGACCGCCCATCTGCTGCGCTCGCCGAAGAACGCCCAGCGGCTGCTGGCCGCCCTGGCACGATCCTATGACGGCAGCGTCCCCTCGAGCACGGTAGCGGAGCTGCGGCGAGAATTGGGGCTTGAAGAAACGTCGTGAGGCGGTCTTCGATCCTCAGTTTCGCGATGATCTGGGCTTCTGGGTCGAAACCGATCGCCGCCTGGCCCTGCGGGCGCTCCGACTGGTCGAAGCCATCCTTCGCGATCCATTTGAAGGCCTCGGCAAGCCGGAGCCGATGAGGCATCTCGCGTCAGGGCTCTGGTCCCGCCGACTGAGCCACGAGCATCGGCTGGTCTATCGGGTCGCCGAAGATCGCATTCACTTTCTTCAGGCGCGTTTCCATTACTGATCGCCCAGTCAGAGGAGTGAGCATGTCGAAGACGACTACGGAAGCCCCGGCATTGCCCGACATCCTCACGCCCGGCCGGCTGTTTATCAACGGCGACTGGGACGACGCCGCCAGCGGCCGGACGTTCACGGTCATGAATCCCGCCCGAGCGGAGGTTCTGACCGAGGTGGCCGAAGGCGATGCGGCGGACGTGGACCGGGCGGTGCTGGCCGCGCGGGCGGCGTTCGAGGGGGGGCCGTGGCGCGACCTGTCGCCCCGCAAGCGGGCGCAGCTGCTGTGGGCGGTTGCGCGGCGGATGGCGGAGCGGAAGGACGAGATCGCGCGCGTCGAAACGCTGAATAACGGCAAGCCGCTGTTCGAGAGCAAGATCGACGTCGAGATGACGATCGAGACGTTCGAGTACTACGCCGGCTGGACCACCAAGATCGAGGGCGAAACGATCCCCGTTTCCGCCGGGCCGTACCTGAACTACACCCTGCGCGAGCCGATCGGGGTCGTGGGCGCGATCGTGCCGTGGAATTTTCCGCTGAATCTCGCCTCGTGGAAGGTGGCGCCCGCGCTGGCGGCCGGCTGCACGGTGGTGCTCAAGCCCGCCAGCGAGACGCCGTTGTCGGCGCTGCTGCTGGCGGACATCTGCCGCGAGGTGGGGATGCCGGCCGGGGCGCTGAACGTGGTGCCCGGCGGTGGCGCAACCTGCGGCGAGGCGCTCGTCACCCACCCCGCGGTGGACAAGATCGCGTTCACCGGCTCGACCACCACGGGCAAGCGGATCGCCGCCCGGGCGGCGGAGAGCGTCAAGCGGGTGTCGCTGGAGCTGGGGGGAAAAAGCGCCAACATCGTGTTCGCCGATGCCGCGCTGCCGGCCGCCGCGCGCGGCGCGGTGATGGGGATCTTCTACGGCAAGGGCGAGGTGTGCGCCGCCGGCAGCCGGCTCTTCGTCGAGGGCTCCGCCCGCGCGCAGGCGGTGGACGCGGTGGCGGCCGGAGCGCGCAAGCTGACCATCGGCGATCCGCTGGAGAAGACTACCCGGATCGGCGCCATCGTCTCCGAGAAGCAGATGCAGACGGTGCTGGGGTATATCGAGACCGGCCGCGCGGAGGGCGCGCGGGTAGTGACGGGGGGCGGCCGCGCCACCGACGCCGGCCCCGGGTATTTCGTCGAGCCGACCGTCTTCGACGACGTCACGCCGGAGATGACGATCGCCCGCGAGGAGATCTTCGGTCCGGTGCTGGCGACGCTCGCCTTCGACGACGTGGATGAGGTGATCGCCGCCGCCAACGCCTCGCCCTACGGGCTGGCGGCCGCCGTCTGGACGCGCGACATCGCCAAGGCGCATTACGTCGCGCAGCGGCTCAAGGCGGGCACGGTGTGGATCAACACCTACAACATCTACGATGCCGCGAGCCCGTTCGGCGGTTACAAACAAAGTGGTTACGGCCGTGACCTGGGGAAGCACGCGCTGGAGAACTACACGCAGACGAAGTCGGTCTGGGTCAATCTCGCCCGCTAGTGGGCGGCCCCAAGCGATACCTCCTCGACACCAACGTCCTGCTGCACGATCCCAAGGCGCTGCTCGCGTTTCAGGACAACGCGGTGCTGATCCCGATCTACGTGATCGAGGAGATCGACCGGTTCAAGAAGCAGCTCACGCGGCTGGGTGAGAACGCCCGCTGGATCAGCCGCTTTCTCGACGGCCTGCGCCAGCGGGGGGCGCTCTCCGCCGGGGTGACGCTCGATTCGGGGGGCACCCTGGCGGTCGTGTTCGACCCGGACGACCCCGAGCGCGGGCTGGGCCACGGCAATGGCTCGGTCGACAACGCCATCCTGCGGATCGCCCGGAAGCTCAAGGCCGCGGAGCCCGCCCAGCCCCTGATCCTCGTCACCAAGGACGTCAATCTGCGGATCAAGGCCGACGCGCTGGGCCTGACCGCGGAGGACTACGAGACCGATCGCGTGCGGTTGGATGAACTCTATACCGGCCAGACCGAGCTCTCCCTCACGGCGGCGGAGCTGACGACCTTCCGCGACAGCGGCGCGCTGCCGCTCCCGGACGGGGAATTTTTTCCCAATGAGTACGCGCTGCTGCGGGACGCGGACGATTCGGCCAACACCGCGCTGGCCCGGGTCGATCTCGCGGGCGGCCGGCTCCAGGCCCTTCGCGATACCGGCGCCGGTCTGCAGGGGATCCGGCCGCGAAACAAGGAGCAGTACTTCGCGCTGGACGCGCTGCTCGACCCGGCGATCGGGCTGGTGACGATCATGGGCAAGGCGGGCACCGGCAAGACGCTGCTCGCGCTGGCGGCGGGGCTCGAGCAAGTGCGGGCGCACGGCCCCTATCGCCACCTGCTCGTCTCCCGCCCCACCCTGCCGATGGGCAAGGATATCGGCCACCTGCCCGGCTCGGTGGCGGAAAAGCTCAACCCCTGGATGCAGCCGATCTACGACAACCTGGCGCTCCTGCTCGAGGGACGGCCCGAGGGCAGTGGCGCGCGGTCGATCGAGGAGCTCGTCCGCCGCGGCGTCCTCGCGGTGGAGCCGCTAACCCACATCCGGGGGCGCTCGATCCCGCAGCAGTTCATGCTGGTGGACGAGGCGCAGAACCTCACCCCGCTGGAAGTGAAGACGATCGTCACGCGGGTCGGCGAGAAGACCAAGCTCGTCCTGACCGGCGACCCCTGGCAGATCGACACGCCCTACATGGACTCGTCCACCAACGGCTTCAATCACGTGGTGCATCTGTTTCGCGATGTCCCCCTGGCGGCCCACGTCGAGCTGCGGAAGGGGGAGCGGTCGCGGCTGGCCGAATACGCCGCCAACCTGCTGTGAATAACTGGTGGGTAAGTGGTGGATGCCGGGCCCCACGCTGTGGATGGTGCGTGGGGGCTGTGTGTAGACCCCGGCAACTGCCCGCGCCGTTCCAGGTTGGGGCGTTTTCGTCCCGGCGGGGTTGAGGTCAGCCCCGCGAGACGCCGTCGGGGACGGCAGTTACCTGATTTGTGTACAACTCTGCAAGTTCTTCCGGCACAATAATTTGACACGGCCGTAACAGGCGGGGTATACTGCCCGCGAGGGTCGGATGACGACCCGAGTGCCTGACACCGACATTCCCTCCGCGCGCCCTCCGGGAGCGCCGCGGACGTTCCTTGGATCGGCAGCGGGAGCAGCGATGCCACCCGACCGGTCGGCGCAAGCCCGGAACGACTCGGCGCACAGCGGGTGGAGCGGAAACAAGGTGTAGAAATCGCAGGAGGGTCGCGGCGTCTGAAAGGATGCTGCGCCGCACGGCGGATCGAGACCCTGGGAGGCCGCGGCTGGCCCACGCAAGTGGGAACGCCGAAAAGCCTGCGAGGGGAGGGGACGGGAAGCCGTCCGCAACGCCGTGCTGGGGAGCCCTGGAGCGCAGAACCTCAGGGGAGCATCGAGCGGTTGAACGGCTAAACCCCGTTCTTTCGCCACGGATTTCCGCGGGGAGCAAGGCCCTGAAGTCGGGTTCGTCGCGACACGGCTTGCGGCGCTTGCGTCGCTTGATCGTCGCGCATGAATAACGGCCGGAGGGCAGCGAGCGTCGAGAGACGCCACGGCTCCGTGGAAGGGAAACGCTTCGAAGAGGAAAACCCCAAGAGCGTTACCGGCCTGCAAATGGCCGGAAGGATTTGGGAGACGTAACGCGGCAGGAGGGTGAGAAACCCTGGAGCCGCACCAGAACCGGGAGGCGGCACCTCTCGGGTGAGTGGGTTCCCGTTTCCGCATGCGCTGAAGGGGCACAGAACTTCATGGGAGGCGCCATCGCCCGAGAGGGCGGGGGCAGGCCGCCCCGGATCAGACTCTGAAGGGGAGCCAAACCCTCGGAGAGGCGGAGCGCGAAGGTCCTAGACTTTCGCGACCCACCGGTGAACCCGAAAGACCCCAGGGCCGAGCCGCAGGGCGAACGGCGAAGGGGGAGCGCGGAACCAATGCCCGCGCTACGGACCACCGGCACGACCTCTGGAAGGGATGTCAACCCCAGGAGAGGACGCGCGCGCCGCGCAAGCGGCCAGTGCGCAGCCGGGACCGGTTACGACCTTCGGAGAAGAGACAGGCGATCGGGACGACGTTCGACCCTCACTTTATTTCGCTGTCGCGCAGCGCGTCGAGAGCCTGCTCACACAGCGTCAAAAAGCCGCCCGGCGCGAGTCGGGCGGCTTTTTTTGACATCCGCGCCCGCGGGACGATATTCCGCCGCTGGTGCGCCCCCGCTATGCCAACCCGGTCTATCTCTGCGCTCCCGTCCGCACGCCGATCGGCACGTTCGGCGGCGCGCTGGCGGCGCTCTCCGCCGCCGAGCTGGGCGCCCATGCCGCCCGGGCCTGCCTGGAGCGGGCCGGACTGGCCCCCGAGCACGTGGACCTCACCATCATGGGATGCGGCCGCCAGGCGGGCGTGGGGCCCAACGTGGCCCGCCAGATCAGCCACCGCGCCGGGGTCCCCGACGCCGTCCCGGCGTACACCGTCAACCAGGCGTGCGCCTCGAGCCTGGCCGGCATCATCCAGGCGTGGCAGACGGTCGCGCTAGGGGACGCCGACGTGATTCTCGCTGGCGGAACCGAATCCATGTCGAACACGCCATACCTCCTGCCCAAGGCGCGCTGGGGGTACCGGCTGGGCCACGGCGAGCTGGTGGACGGGATGTACCGGGACGGCTTCCTCTGCCCGCTCTGCGGCGAGCTGATGGGCGCCACCGCCGAGACGCTCGCCGACCGGTACCGGATCTCTCGCGCCGAGCAGGACGCCTTTGCGGTCGAGAGCCAGCGCCGCGCCCAGGCCGCCCGGGTCGACGGCCGGCTGGCGGCCGAGATCGCACCCTTCCCCGGCGTGCTGGACGCCGACGAGCACCCGCGGGCCGGGGTGACGGTGGAGAGGATGGCCAAGCTGCCGGCGGTCTTTCGCGACGCGGGCACGGTCCATGCCGGCAACGCCTCCGGCATTACCGACGGCGCCGCGGCGCTGCTTGTAGCCAGCGAGGCGGCGGTCGCGCGCCACGGGCTCAAGCCCATCGTCCGGTGCATGGAGTGGAGCAACGTGGGCGTGGATCCCGCCATCATGGGGATCGGTCCGGTGCCGGCCGTGCGGAAGATTCTCGAGCGCCAGGAAATCGCGATCAACGACATCGACCTGATCGAGCTGAACGAGGCGTTCGCCGCCCAGGTGCTGGCCGTCGCCCGCGACCTGGGGCTCGACCTGGATCGCGTCAACGTCAACGGCGGGGCGATCGCGCTCGGCCATCCGATCGGCGCCACCGGGGCGCGGATCGTCGTGACCCTGCTCCACGAGATGGCGCGCCGCGAGAGGGGGCTGGGGCTGGCGACGCTCTGCGTCAGCGGCGGGATGGGCGTGGCGCTCCTGGTCGAGCGGGTGGGGGCCGCGGCGTGAACGACCTCGTCCTCACCGAGCGCGATGGCGCCGTCGGGATCGTCCGGCTGAATCGTCCGGAGAAGTTGAATGCCTTTGCCGGCGAGATGCGGGATCTGATCGCCGACGCCGTCGAGACGCTGGGAGCGGACGAGACCGTCCGCGCCCTGATCATCACCGGGGCGGGCCGGGGCTTCTGCGCGGGGGCCGACGTGAACTATCTCAACGAGCTCGTCGCGGGCGAGAACGCGGAGGACTTCCAGCAGCTGCTCGAGGCCGGCGAGCGGGTGGTGCAACTGATCCGCCGCCTGCCCAAGCCGGTGCTGGCCGCGATCAACGGCCCGGCGGCGGGCGGGGGCGCCAATCTCGCGCTCGCGTGCGACCTGCGGATCATGGCCGACACCGCGTCCATCGGGCAGACCTTCACCCGGATCGGGCTTCACCCCGACTGGGGCGGGACGTACTTCCTGCCCCGTCTCGTCGGCGCGGCGCGCGCGCTCGAGCTGATGTGGTCGGGCCGCATGGTCGAGGCCGATGAGGCGCTCGCGATGGGAATGGTGGAGCGGGTCGTCCCGGCGGAGCAGCTCGCCGAGGAAGCCCTCGCCTGGGCGCAGCAGCTCGCCGCCGCACCGCCGATCGCCGCCGCGCGGATCAAGCACGCGATCCACGCCAGTCTCGACGCCGACCTCGAGACGATGCTGGCGGCCGAGCGGGAGAACCAGCTGCTGTGTTTCCAGACCGAGGACGTCGCCCGCGGGTTGTTCGCCTTCCGCGCCCGGGACACCCCCCGCTTCGAGGGAAATTGACGCCGGCGGGCGCGGCCCTGGATCCGCTCTGCGCCTGGCGGCCGCAGTTCCCGATCCTGGCGCGGACCACCTACCTGATCTCCAACTCGCTGGGGGCGATGCCGGCCGGGGCGGCCGACGCCCTGGCGGCGTACGCCGAGACGTGGGCCACTCGCGGCGTGCGGGCGTGGGAGGAGGGGTGGTGGGAGTCCGCCGTGGAGACGGGCGATCTGGTCGCGCCGCTCCTGGGAACGGCCCCCGGCACGGTAGCGATGCACCCCAACGTCACCATCGCCTCGGCGGTCGTCCGATCGTGCTTCGACTGGTCGGGACGGCGCAATCGCATCGTGTACACCGCGCTCAACTTTCCCTCCGTGATGTACCTCTACGAGGGCGCGCGCGCGGAGGGGGCCGAGATCGTGGTGGTGCCCGCCAGCGCGGACGGCATGACGGTGTATCTCGACCGGCTGCTGGCGGCGATCGACGAGCGCACCGCGCTGGTGCCGATCAGCCACGTCCTCTTCAAAAGCGGCTTCATCCAGGATGCGGCGGCGGTGTGCGCCCGGGCGCAGGCGGTCGGCGCGCGGGTCTGCCTCGACGTGTTTCAGTCGGCGGGGACGATGCCGCTCGCGCTGGCGGCGTGGGGCGCCGATTTCGCCGTCGGCGGCTGCCTCAAGTGGCTCTGCGGCGGCCCCGGCAACGGGTTTCTCTACGTGCGGCCGGATCTGCATGGCGTGCTCGAGCCGCGGGTGACCGGCTGGCAGGCGTCGACCCAGCCGTTCGCGTTCGCGCCGGGGCTCGAGCGGTCGGCGTCCATCTGGCGCTTCCTGACGGGAACGCCAAACGTCGCCGCCCACGGCGCCGCCCGCGCCGGGCTGGAAATCCTCGCCGCGGCGGGCCTGGACCGGGTGCGCGAGAAGTCGATGCGCCAGACGGCGGGGTTGATCGCGCGGGCGGAGGCGCTCGGCATCCCGGTGTTCACACCGCGGGATCCCGACGCGCGCGGCGGGACGGTCACGCTCGCCCCGCCCGGGGCGGCGGCGATCACCCGGCAGCTGCTCGCAGACGAGATCCTGGTGGATTACCGGCCCGGCGCGGGGGTGCGCCTCTCGCCCCACTTCTACACCGAGGATGACGAGTGCGACCGGGCCGTCGAGCGGATCGCGGAGCTGGTCACGGCGGGGATCGGGGAGCGGGACGAAGCCGGCGCCCCGCCGCGACCTGTCGCCTGGAGCGGGGGATGAGCGCCGAGTGGATCGATATCAGCCGACCGGTCTCGCCGGAGACGCCAGTCTGGCCCGGCGACACCCGGTGGACGTTCAACTGGGCCTGGGCCGTGAGCGAGGGCGCCAGCGTCAACGTCGGCGCGCTCGGGGGCTCGACCCACACCGGCACGCATGCCGACGCGCCCCGGCACCTCGACATCACCGCGGCGCCGATCGAGGCACTCCCGCTGGCGGCCTATCTCGGCCCGGCGGCAGTGGTGGACCTGACGGCGGGGAGCGGCGCGGCCGGCGCGG
>JBHENR010000115.1:0-4984 GCA_046262555.1 Gemmatimonadota bacterium
GGTCTGGCGGCGCGCCGCACGGCGGATGAGCCGCTGGCCGCCGCCCTCGCCGCCTGGCTGAGCACCCCGGGTGAGGTGGAGGAAGCGCCGGCGCCTCAGGATCCATCGCCCGCGTCAGCCTGGCGCAGCGCGGGGCGGTTCGTGTGGTATCGCTGACACCCCCTGAGGATTCCACCGGGGCGCCCGCAGCGGATGTCCTCCCGGCCGCGGGGCTCCGGCCCGGTGATGGCTTCGAGGCGCGGGTTGAACGCGTGGCCTACGGCGGGGATGGTGTGGCGCGCCCCGACGGCCTGACCGTCTTTCTGCCCTGGACCGCGCCCGGGGACCGCGTGCGGGCGACCGTAACGGAGCGCCACCCCCGCTACGGCCGCGCCCGGCTCGACGCCGTGGTGACGCCGGGACCGGACCGCGCGGTTCCCGGGTGTCCGGTCTTCGGCGTCTGCGGCGGCTGCCGGTTGCAACACCTGACGGCGGAGGCGCAGCGCGCCGCCAAGGCCGGCGCCGTGACCGACGCGCTCGAGCGCATCGCCGCTCGTACGCTGCCCGCAGCGCTCCACTGCGAGTCGGGCGCGCCAGCATGGCACTATCGCCAGCGGGCGGTGTTCTCGTGGCGCTGGGATGGCGCGGCGCTGCAGTTCGGGTTCCACGCCGCGGCCGATCCAGCCGCCATCGTGCCGATCCTGGCGTGTCCAATATTCGCCGTGGCCGGAAATGATTCACTCGACGCGCTGACCCGGGGGCTGGAGGTTGGGCTGCGCCGGGAACGGGTCGCCCACGAGGGCCGGCTTGCCGTTCGCGTGCTGCCGGCCGGCTCGGGCGGGGACGACACGGTGGTCGTCCAGGCGGGGGTCTTCGCCGACGCGGTGGGGCTAGCCCGCCGACTCGCCGGGACCTGCGCCGAGGCCGCGGCAATCCCCGCGACGTGGGGCCGCTGGACGCCCCAGGGGGGTCCCCTGACCCTGGCCACCGACGCTCCCCGACTCGCCGTCCGGATTCCCTACCGCGGACTCACCCTTCGGGTCGGCCTGGACAGCTTCCTGCAGGCCGATCTCGGCGCCGCGGAACACCTCTACGACGCGGCGCTCGACGGTCTCGCGGCCCAACCGGGCGAGCGGGTGGTGGATGGCTACGCGGGGGTCGGCGTGGTGACGTGTCAGCTCGCTGCGGGAGGAGTCCAGGTGACGGCGGTGGAGAGTCACCCCGGCGCCGCCTCCGACCTGCGCGCCAATGGCGCGGCCGTCGGCGGGGCCGCGGTCCACGTACTCCAGCTTCCCGCGGAGCGGATGGACTGGGCCGCCCCTCGGCCCCACGCCGTGCTGGTCAATCCGCCGCGCGGCGGCTGCCCGCCGCAGGCGCTCACCTCCATCACCCGCTCCTCGGCGCGCCGCCTGGTGTATGTCGCCTGCGATCCCACCACGCTGGCGCGCGACCTGCAGCGGCTGGGCCCATCCTGGCAGCTCGAGGGCGTGCGCGTCTTCGACTGCTTTCCGCAGACCGCCCATGTCGAGACCGTCGCCGTGCTGCGCCGGCCGTCGTGACCAGCGGACGCCACTGGGTCGTCATCCCCGCCGGCGGGGGGGGGCCCTACGCCGTCACCCTGCAGGAGACGGCTGCCGGCTGGGCGGCCACGGTCACGCGGGACGGGGCGACCTGGCGCTTCGCGCTGGCCCCCGGGCCGGAGCCGGGTCGTGTCTGGAGCGACGCCGAGCCGCTGAGCGTGGCCTGGACGCCGGGACGGCTGACGCTGCACGGGCTGTCCCACCCGCTCACGGTAGAGACCGCGACGGCCTACCGGCTGCGGGACGTAGCGCGCGCCCACCGCCCGGCGGCCGCCGTGGGAGTGGTCACGGCGCCCATGCCGGGACTGGTGCTCGCCATCCATATTCGCGCGGGCGATGTCGTCACCAGCGGGCACCCCCTGCTCATCATCGAGGCGATGAAAATGGAAAATGAGGTCACGGCGCATACCGCCGGCATCATCGGGGAGGTCTTCGTTACCCCCGGTCAGGCGCTGAGTGCCGGCGCGGCGCTCTGCCGCATCGACCCGGCGCCAGGCGACGGCGCGTGACAGGAAAGCCGCCCGTCGCGATCGCTCCCTGCTACACCGCCGCGGATCTGCCGGCGGCGGCCCGGGCGGGGGAGCAACCGGGAACGTTCCCCTACACCCGCGGCATCTATCCGACGATGTACCGCGGCCGGCTGTGGACGATGCGGCAGTATGCCGGCTACGGGTCGGCGGCGGAAACGAACGCCCGCTTCCGGTTCCTGCTCGCCCAGGGACAGACGGGCCTCTCCACCGCCTTCGATCTACCGACCCAGATGGGGTACGACTCCGATCATGCGGCGGCGCGGGGCGAGGTCGGTCGCGTGGGGGTGGCGATCGACACGCTGGATGACATGCGCCGGCTGCTCGACGGGATCCCCCTCGCGGACGTCTCGACATCGATGACGATCAACGCCACCGCGACCACCCTGCTCGCGCTCTACACCCTCGTCGGCGAAGCGCAGGGCGTCGAACCCGGGGCCCTGCGGGGTACGATTCAGAACGACATCCTCAAGGAATATATAGCCCGCGGGACCTACATCTATCCCCCCGACTTCAGTCTCCGTCTCATTACCGACAGCTTCGCCTGGTGCGCGCGGGAAATGCCGCAGTGGAACCCGATTTCGATCTCCGGCTACCACATCCGGGAGGCGGGCGCGACGGCGGCGCAGGAGATCGCCTTCACGTTCGCCAACGCCATCTGCTACGTGGAGGCGGCGCGCTCCGCGGGTCTCGACGTCGATGCCTTCGCCAGTCGGCTCTCATTCTTTTTCGGCGTGCACAACAATCTGTTCGAGGAGGTCAGCAAGTTCCGCGCGGCGCGCCGGCTGTGGGCGCAGTTGATGCGGGATCGCTTCGGTGCGCAGGATCAGGCCAGCACGAAGCTGCGGTTCCACACCCAGACCGACGGCGCCACGTTGACCGCGCAACAGCCGCTCAACAACGTGGTTCGGGTGACGGTCCAGGCGCTGGCGGCGGTGCTGGGCGGAACCCAGAGCCTCCACACCAACAGCTACGACGAGGCGCTGGCGCTGCCCACCGAGGCTTCGGCAACGCTGGCGCTCCGCACCCAGCAGATCCTCGCCTTCGAGAGCGGTGTGGCGGCGACCGCCGATCCCCTCGGCGGCTCCTACTACGTGGAACGGTTGACCTCCGATCTCGAGGAGCAGGCGCGGGCCTATCTGGCGCAGGTGGATGCGATCGGGGGCGCCGTCGCGGCGATCGAGAGTGGGTATTTCCGCGACGCCATCGATCAGGAGGCGTATGCGCAGCAACAGCGGGTCGACAGCGGCGACGAGGTGGTCGTGGGCGTGAACCGATGGGCGGACACCGCCGCGCCGGAACCTCCCGGCGACCGAGTCGACTCGGATGCGCTGGCCACGCGCCAGGTGGAGCGGCTGGCGGCCTGGCGGGAGGCGCGGGATCAGCCGGCGGCGGACGCCACGCTCGAGCGCCTGGCCGCCGCGGCGCGCGGCGCCGACAACCTGCTGCCGTCCATTCGGGCCGCCGCCGCCGCGGGAGCGACGGGGGGGGAGATCGCCGACGTCTTCCGCGACGTACACGGCACCTATCGCGCGGACGGGCGCTGACCGGCGGCGCCGCTAGTTTCCGGCGGTTCGAGGACGTTCACCTTCGCGAGGTGGTACCCCCCCGATGCCCACGTACGTGTACAAGTGTCGCGACTGCGACCAGGCGTTCGAGCGGTTCGAGAAGATGACCGCCAGCACGCGCAGCCGGAAGTGCCCCGCCTGCGGGGGGCGCGCGACCCGTCAGATCTCGGGCGGCGCGGGGTTCCTCTTCAAGGGGGAGGGATTCTACATCACCGATTACCGCAGCCAGGAGTACCGCTCCAAGGCGTCGGCGGACAAGCCGGCCGAGCCGGCACCCACCGCCACGGGGGAGAAGGCGGCGCCTGCGGCAGCCGCCGGAGCGGCCACCCCCGCCAGCGGGAAGGCCACGGAGACGCCGTCGTCGAGTGGCGCCGCGTCACCCGCGAGCGGGGGCGCGAAGCCGCCGGCCAGAGCCACCCGCGGCGCGGCCAAGCCCGCGGCGCGGACACCGAAGGGCGACCGGAAGCGCCCGCCCCGGCGCTGATGCGCCCACGGGACGAGTTGCGCGCGGCGCTGGCGGCGCGCGCGGCGGCGCTGGAGTGGAGCCCCCCCGAGATCGTCATCGAGCGACCCAAGGACCGCGCCCATGGCGACTGGGCGAGCCCGGTCGCGCTGGGGCTGGCCCGCCCGCTGCAGCGGCCGCCGCGGGAGATCGCCGCGGCGCTGCTCAAGGATCTGGCGCTCGACCCGGCGCACTTCGACCCGCCGTCGCTGGCGGGCCCCGGCTTCATCAACGTCCGGCTCGCGCCGGCGTACCTCCAGCGCGTCGTGGGACGGATCCTCGCCGACCCCGCCGGCTATGCCCGCGGAACCGGGCTCGCCGGCCGCCGCGTCAACGTGGAGTTCGTCTCCTCCAATCCAACCGGCCCGCTGCATGTCGGCCATGCCCGGAATGCGGTGCTGGGCGACGCCATCGCGGCCCTGCTGGCCCATCAGGGCGCGGACGTCACGCGGGAATACTACTTCAACGACGCCGGACGCCAGATGGACATCCTCGGCGCCTCGGTCCACGCCCGGTACCAGCAGCGCTGGGACCCCGCCTTTCCCTTTCCGGCGGAGGGGTATGAGGGCGAGTACATCAGGGATCTGGCCGAGCAATTCACGGCGGAATTCGGTGAGACGCGACGGGGCTCCGAGCCGGCCGACCCACCCGACCACTTCCGCGATTTCGCCGGCGAGCGGATCAGCGCCGGCATCCGCGCCGACCTGGCGCGTTTCCGGGTCACTTTCGACGTCTGGTTCAATGAGTCGACGCTGTATCAGGACGGTCGGCTGGCGGCGACCCTGGACGCCCTCCGCGCCCGGGACGCGATCTACGACGAGGCGGGTG
>JBHENR010000116.1:0-4390 GCA_046262555.1 Gemmatimonadota bacterium
CCGGGAGGTCGTCCGGCGGCCCACCATCGAGAGCTGGGATGCGCTCGCCTGGGTCCACCACCGACGCGGAGAACTGACGGAGGCCCTCGCCGCATCCGATCGCGCGCTGGCGTGGGGATCGCCGAGCCCGACGATCGAGTACCACCGCGCCAGGATCCTCGAGGCCCTCGGCCGTCCGCGGGAAGCCGCGCCCTGGCTCGAGCGGGCCACGGCCGATCCTGGGCTCCTCGACCCGTCCGCGCGGATCGACCTGGGCTCGCGGTAAGGACCCACCGCTTGCCGCCGACCCGCGAATCCGGGTACCCTCCGCGCCGAGAACGCGCAGGAGTCAGGGCCATCCAAGGAGGGGAATGCGGGAGCGGATGGGAAGCGCGGAGGGGAAGGGTGGCTTCCCCGGCGGAAGCGGCGTCGAGGATCGTGGACGGCGAATCGATCCACCCCTCGCGCTGATGCGCGAGCTGCGCGCCGTAGACCACGATCGGGGCGATCGCCGGCGTTGATCCAGCTCGCCTACCTGGCCGCGGCGGTCTGCTTCATCCTGTCGCTCAAGGGGCTCTCCACTCCGGCCACCGCCAAGCGCGGGAACCTCTACGGCATCGCCGGCATGACGCTGGCGGTCGCCGCCACGCTGGCGGCGCCGGGCCTCAGCGCCTACTCGCGGGTCGCGATCGCGGCGCTGGCCGGCGGCGCCATCGGAGCGCTCCTGGCCAGCCGGGTACCGATGACGGCCATGCCCGAGATGGTGGCGCTGCTCCACTCGTTCGTGGGGGCGGCGGCCACCCTGGTGGGCCTATCCGCGCACCACCACGGGTTGCACCCCGAGGTCGTCACGCGGATCGAGGTCTTCCTCGGCGTGATCATCGGCGCACCCACCCTGACCGGCTCCCTGATCGCGTTCGGCAAGCTCAAGGGCACGATCGGCGGCAAGCCCCTGCTGCTGCCGGGTCGGCACGCGCTCAACGTGGCCGGGCTGGCGGCGCTGCTGGCGCTCGGGGTCTGGTACGTCCGCGATCCGGTCGGGCTGCCACTGTGGCTCGCAGCGGGGGTCGCCAGCCTGGTCGGCGCGCACGTCATCCTCGCGATCGGCGGCGCGGATATGCCGGTCATCGTCTCGGTGCTGAACTCCGCCTCGGGGTGGGCGGCCGCCGCCACCGGGTTCGTGCTCGGCAACGACCTGCTGATCGTGACCGGCGCGCTTGTCGGCGCCAGCGGCGCGATCCTCTCGACGATCATGAGCCGCGGCATGAACCGCTCGATCGGATCGGTGCTGGTCGGAGGCTTCGGCGACGGAGACTCCGCTGCGGCTGGCGCGGGAACGCCCGCCGCCGAAGCGATGGCGAAGGGCGTCAACGTCGGCGACCTGGAAACCGCGGTCGAGCTCATGCGCGGCGCCCGGAACGTCGTCATCGTACCGGGATACGGAATGGCGGTGGCCCAGGCCCAGCATCCCACCTTCCAGCTGGTCCAGCGGCTCGAGCAGGAGGGCGTGCGGGTGCGGTTCGCGATCCATCCCGTGGCCGGCCGGCTGCCGGGGCACATGAACGTGCTGCTGGCCGAGGCGGACGTGCCGTACGATCAGGTGTTCGAGATGGACGAGATCAACCCCGACCTGTCCGAGACCGAGGTGGTGCTCGTCCTCGGGGCCAACGACATCGTGAACCCGGACGCGCTCGACCGGCCCGGCTCACCGATCTACGGCATGCCGATCCTCGAGGTGTTCCGCGCCGGCACGGTCATCGTCGTGAAGCGCAGCCTCAACCCCGGCTTCTCGGGCATCGACAACCCGCTCTACTACCGCGACAACACGATGATGGTCTTCGGCGACGCGCGCGCGGTGGTGGAGGCAATGGTGAAGGAGCTCAAAGGGGCCCCGGTAGGCTGACCACCGGAGTTCGTCCACTCCAGACCGATTCGAGCGTCCATGTGCGGATCTGCGGGATCGCCACGATCGATCCTCGACGCCGGTCGGGCGTGATCCGCGCCGCGTCGATCTGCGTGCTCCGCGTCGCCCTGATGGCTAGCTGCGCTTGGGCTGCCGGATGCCGCGGCGGGGACCGCAGGGACGCGGTGGTCCTGGCAGCCGCATCTCTGGCCGGGGCGTTCGGCGAGCTGGCCGCGATCTACGAGCGGGATCACCCGGGCGCCCGCGTCGTGCTCGAGCTGGCGGGGAGCTCCACGCTGGCCGCGCAGGTGCGGGCGGGCGCGCCCTTCGATGTCCTGGCCACCGCCGACGAGCGAGTGCTGGCGGAGGCGTGGCGCGCCGGGTACGTCCTGCGCCCGGCACGGCTCGCGACCAATCGCATGGTGGTGATCGTCCCGTCCGACGATCCCGCCGGGGTGCGGCGCGTGGAGGACCTGGCACGCCCCGGGGTGGAGGTCGTGCTGGCGCATCGCGACGTCCCGGCGGGGGAATACGCCAGGCGCGCGCTGGCGGAGCTGGGCATCGCGCGCGCGGTCGAGGCCAACGTGGTCTCCAACCCGTTCGACGTGAAGGGAGTCGCCGCCGCCGTCGCCCTCGGCGAGGCGGACGCGGGGATCGTCTACGCCTCCGACGTGACGCCGTCCCTGCGGGGTCGCGTGCGGGTGCTGCCGCTCCCGGAGTCGGCCGCCGTGCGGCCCGCGTACGGGATCGCCGCCGCCGCCGCGCCCGAGCACCCGGCAGGCGCGCGCGCGTTCCTCGCGCTGGTGGGGTCGCCGGCCGGGCGCGAGGTCCTGGCGGCGCACGGGCTCGGACCGCCGTGAGGACGCCGCGCGTCCTGGCCGTCCTGGCCGCGATGGCGGCCGCCTTCTTCGCCCTGCCGCTCATCGCGCTGGTGGCGGAGGCGCCCTGGAGCTCGGCCGGCGCGGCGCTCCTGTCGCCGCAGGTTACGCGCGCGGCGGCGCTCTCGCTGCTGGCCTCGACGGCGGCGGTGCTGCTCGGCCTCGCGCTCGCGTTCCCGCTCGCCTGGATCCTCGCCCGCAGCCGCTTCCGCGGCCGGCGTTGGCTGCGAGGGCTGGTGCTCCTGCCCATGGTGCTCCCGCCGGTGGTCGCCGGGGTGGGGCTCCTGTCCGCCTTCGGGCGACGGGGTCTGCTGGGCGGAGCGCTCGAGGCAGCCGGGATCTCGATCCCCTTCACGACGCTCGCGGTCGTCCTGGCAGCGACCTTCGTCTCGGCGCCGTTCCTCGTCGTGACGCTGGAGGCGGGCCTGGCCGGCCTCGACCGCGGCCTCGAAGACGCTGCCGCGACGCTCGGCGCCTCCGACGCGCGCGTCCTCGCCACCGTGGTCCTCCCCGGGCTGCGGCCGTCGCTGGCGGCAGGGGTGGCGCTCGCCTGGACGCGGGCCTTGGGGGAGTTCGGCGCCACGATCACCTTTGCCGGGAACCTGCGCGGGCGGACCCAGACGCTGCCGCTCGCCGTCTACGAGATGCTCCAGACCGACGCCGGCGCGGCGATCGTGCTGAGCGTCGTGCTGCTCTCGATTAGTCTCCTGGTGGTGGTCGCCGTGCGGGGCGGATTGCTGCGGGAGCCGAGGTGATCGCCGGCCGGCTGGAGGCCCGCATGCAGGTGGCCCGCGGCGCCTTCGCGCTGGATGCCGAGTTCGCCGCGCCGCCCGGGACCACCGCGCTACTGGGGCCGAACGGCGCCGGCAAGTCGACGCTCGTGGCCGCGCTAGCCGGACTGCTCCCGCTCGCGGCCGGACGCGTCGCCCTCGGGGCACTCGTCTGGGAGGACGCGGCCGCCGGCGTCCGGATGCCGGCGCGCCGCCGCCGGATCGGGGTCGCGTTCCAGGAGCCGCGGCTTTTTCCGGCACTCAGCGTGCTCGACAACGTCGCCTACGGCCCGCGCTCCCGCGGCGCGGCGCGGGATGCGGCGCGGCGCGGCGCGGTCGGCTGGCTCGAGCGGCTGGGCGCCGGCCACCTCGCGCACCGGCGGCCGGCCGGGCTCTCCGGCGGCGAGGCGCAACGGGTGGCCCTGGCGAGGGCGCTGGCCGGCGACCCCGACGTGCTCCTGCTCGACGAGCCGCTCGCTGCCCAGGACGTGGCGGCCCGTTCCGATATCCGCCGCGCGCTCGCCGAAGCGCTGGCGGGGTTCGCCGGCGTCGCGCTGGTGGTGACCCACGACCCGGTGGAGGCGCTGACGCTGGCCGGACGCCTGGCCGTGCTCGAAGGAGGCCGGATCGTCCAGCAGGGCAACCCCGACGCTCTACGTCGGCGCCCCGCCAGCGCCTGGGTGGCGGCGCTGGCGGGAGTGAACCTGCTGCGCGGGCGGCTGGCGCTCCACGGGGGAGAGACCCTGCTCGAGTGCGAGGGGCTGCGCGTGAGCGTGCTGGCCGAGGGCTTCTCCCCGGGAGCCGAAGTCGCCGCAGTCGTCCCGCCGCGGGCGGTCACGCTGTCGCTCGCGCCCCCCAGG
>JBHENR010000117.1:0-6720 GCA_046262555.1 Gemmatimonadota bacterium
CGGCCAGGCGGAAGCCACCGACCCGCCGTCGACCGATCTCATTCCCCCCGATTCGTCACCCAGCGCGGGTGATACGACCGCCCCGGCGGGCCTGGTCGTGGAGTGGATCGTCGGCATCGTGGATCGCCCGCGCCCGGCGTCGGGCGTGGTCGTCCAGACCGGCCTGCGCGAGGCGCGGCAGGAGTTCTTCGATCGCGTCGTCTGGGAGTTCGCCGGTCCGGCACTGCCCGGCTACCACATCGAGTACGTGGATCGCCCGGTCCGGCAGTGCGGGTCGGGGGAGGTGGTTCCGCTGGCGGGGGACGGCTGGCTCCAGGTCCGCTTCCAGCCGGCCTACGCCCACGATGACGCCGGCCATCCGACCGTGGCCGACCGCGAGCGCGCGCCGGGACTGCCCAATCTCAAGGAGATCAAGCTCATCTGCGATTTCGAGGCCGACGTGGAGTGGATCCTGGGCGTGGCGTCCCCCAACCGGTACCGGGTCATGGAACTGACCGGCCCCACGCGGCTCGTCGTCGACATCCAGCATTGAGTGATTCCCCAGCCAGCGGGCGCGGCGAGTTCGCGCGCATCGCGCGGCTGGTCGAAACGCTGGGCCCGGCGGCGCAGGGGATCGGCGACGACGCGGCGCTGCTCGCCGGGCGCGACGGCGCCTGGGTCTGGACCGTCGACACGCTCGTCGAAGGCGTCCATTTTCGATTCGACTGGCTCGCGCCCGAGGCGATCGGTCACCGCGCCCTCGCCGCCAGCCTGAGCGACCTGGCCGCGATGGGCGCCGAGCCGGTCGGCGCGCTGGTGACCGCGGCGGGGCCGGTGTCGACGATCGACGCGCGGCTCGAGGGGATCTATGGGGGACTCGGAGCGCTGGCGCGCGCGGCCGGCTGCCCAATTCTGGGCGGCGACCTCAGCCGGGCGGACGGCCCGCTGCATCTCACCGTTACCGCGCTCGGCACAGTCGGGACAGACCCACCGCTCCTGCGCAGCGGCGCCCAGCCGGGCGACACGGTGTGGGTGACCGGCACCCTGGGCGGACCCGCCGCCGCGCTCGAGCTCCTGGAGCGGGGGGAGGCACCCGCCGCGCGCGCGGGCGGCGCGTTCGAGCGACTGGCACACCCCACGCCGCGGCTGGCCGAGATGCGCTGGCTGCGCGAGCGCGCGGTGCTGCACGCCGGCATCGATGTCTCGGACGGCGTCTCCGGCGATGCGGCTCACCTGGCGGAGGCGAGCGGCGTCCGGATCACGCTCGAGCCTGGCCGGCTGCCGATTCACCCGGGCGCGATCGAAGCGGCGCGTCTGATCGGCACCGACCCCACCGCGTGGGCGGTCCACGGCGGGGAAGAATACGAGCTGCTGCTGTGCGCGGCCGCTGGCGCGCTCGAGCCGCTGGCGGCGCCGTTCGCGGACGCGTTCGACCTGCAGCTCACGCGGATCGGCGACGTCGCGGAAGGCGTGGGAGTGTACGCCCGCGCGGGGAATGCGACGATGCCGTTACCCGCCGCCTCCTGGGATCACTTTCGCTAGACAGAGGTTGACCTGCGCGGTGCGGCGCCCTACGTTTTCCATCCCCATCCTGAACCATTGTCCCGACGAGTCCTGATGACGACGATCCAGCGCCTGGTGGCCCGCGAGGTTCTCGACTCGCGCGCGCGACCAACGGTCGAAGTCGAATGCACCACGGCGTCCGGCGCCTGGGGCCGCGCCATAGTGCCGTCCGGCGCGTCGACAGGCGAGCACGAAGCGCTCGAGCTGCGTGACGGCGACCCGGCCCGCTTTGGCGGCGCGGGCGTGTTGCGGGCGATCGCCAACGTGAATGATCGCATCGGGCCCGTGCTCATCAGCCAGCCGGTCGGCGACCAGGCGAGCATCGACACCCGGCTCATCCAGCTCGACGGCACGCCTGACAAGTCGGCCCTCGGCGCGAATGCGATTCTGGCGGTTTCGATGGCGGTCGCCGTGGCCGCGGCGGCTGAGGCCAAGCTGCCACTGTACCAATCACTCGGCGGGCCCGACGCCACCCTGCTCCCCGTCCCGCTGCTCAATATTCTCAACGGCGGCGCGCACGCGGACAACACGGTGGACATCCAGGAGTTCATGATCGCGCCGATCGGAGCGCCGACGTTTCGTGACGCGCTCCGCATGGGTGCCGAAGTGTACGCCGCGCTCAAAGGCGTGCTGAAAGCGAAGGGTCTGGCCACGATGGTGGGGGACGAGGGCGGCTTCGCGCCCGACCTCGATTCCAACGCCGCGGCGCTCGACGTCATCGTGGCGGCCATCGAAACGGCGGGCTATCAACCGGGCCGCGACGTCGCGCTCGCGCTGGACGTGGCGGCGAGCGAACTGGCGCACGAGGGGATCTACCGCTGGAAGAAGCGCGGCGGGGCGCCCTTTCCTGCTGCCGAGTTGATCGACGAGTACGCCGATCTCTGTGCGCGCTACCCCATCATCTCGATCGAGGACGGTCTCGCCGAGAACGACTGGGCCGGCTGGAAGGCGCTCACGGAGCGGCTGGGCGAACGGCTGCAGCTGGTCGGCGACGACCTGTTCGTGACCAGCCCGGTGCGGCTCCAGCGGGGCATCGCGGCCGGCGTGGCCAACGCCATCCTCATCAAGCTGAATCAGATCGGCACCGTGACCGAGACCCGCGCCGCGATCGACACCGCGCGGGCGGCGGGCTATGCCGACGTCATCTCGCACCGGTCGGGGGAAACCGAGGACGTCTTCATCGCCGATTTCGTGGTGGCGACGGGCTCGGGCCAGATCAAGACGGGCGCGCCGGCGCGCGGCGAGCGGACGGCCAAGTACAACCAGCTGCTGCGGATCGAGGAACAGCTGGGGCCCCGCGCCCGATATGCCGGCGCCACGGCGTTTCGCGCCCGCGGGGCGGAATGACCGCTCGCCGGCTCGCGGATCGCACCCAGCGCCGGCGCCAGAAGGCACTCTTCTGGGGGTTGGTGGCGGGGATCGCCGGCTACGCCATGCTGGCGGGGGATCACCGGCCGTACCATCTGGCGATGCTCTACCTGGAGGAGAAGCGCTCCGCCGCGCGGATCGGCGAATTGCGGGCCGAACAGCGTCAACTCGCGGCCGAAGAGGCCCGTCTCGCCGGCGACTCGCTCGCGCTCGAGACGCTCGCCCGGGAGAAGGGGATGATCCAGCCCGGTGATCTCGTCTACCGCATCGTCACCGTGCCGCCGGGGGTGCGCGAAGCCGCCGCCGAATCGCTTGCCGCCCAGGCCGCGGCGGCGGCGATCGCGGAGGAAAATCTCGCCCGCGACAGCCTCCACCAGCCGCCATCCCAGTCCGTCCGCGCTCGCGCGGCGGCGCCGGATTCGGTTGACGACCCAGCTCCGCGAGACTAGATTCGGCCTCACATCGCGGGGTGGAGCAGTCTGGTAGCTCGTTGGGCTCATAACCCAAAGGTCGCGGGTTCAAATCCCGCCCCCGCTACCATCGTGAGAGAGGGCTGGCCGGTCATGGCTGGCCCTCTTGCGTTGGATATCTTCACCCCGGCAGATACGGCGTGGCGGTGTAGCTCAGCCCGGTAGAGCAAGGGACTCATAAGCCCTGGGTCGCAGGTTCAAATCCTGCCGCCGCCACCAACCCTTTCGCGCCGCCCGCCACCCTCTCGCACCGCCCCCTATTGAGCGGAGGGCTCGATCGCTCCTTCGAGACGACCCCCTGACCTCGCGGCCGCATTTGCCGCGCACTGGGAGCGCCACTTCGCCCTGCCCGCGGGGAGCCGCGCCGTCCTGGCGGTCTCGGGGGGGCTCGACTCGATGGCGCTGCTGGCGCTGCTGGCGCGGGATGGGGTGGCGGGCGAAGGGCTCGAGGTCGTCGCCGCCCACTTCGATCATGGGACGCGCGGGGCGGAGAGCGCCGCCGACGGGAAGCTGGTGGCGGCGGCCGCGCGGGCCTGGGGCGTACGCTGCGTCCGGGGCCGCGGGAAGGCTCCCGCCCGCGCGCATCGCGGCCACGGACCGATGGCCGCAGCGCGGGAACTTCGCTACGCGTTTATGCGTAGGACGGTCGCCCGGCTCCGCGCCAGCGCGCTTCTCACCGCTCACCAGCGCGACGACCTGGTCGAGACCGTGCTCCTGCGTCTGGCGCGGGGCACGAGTCCCGACGGGCTGGCCGGTCCGAGCCCGCTGGCGGAGCGCGACGGGTTGGTGCTCCTTCGACCGCTCCTGCCATTCTCGCGCGCGGCGCTCGCCGGCTGGGCGGCTGCCACCGGCGTGCCATTCCGCGAGGATCCCTCGAACCGATCGCCGCGCTATCCCCGCACGCGAATCCGGCACGACATTCTGCCCCGCCTGGCGGAGCTCAATCCGCGGGTGGATGAGGCCATTGTCCGGCTGGCGTCGCTGGCGGCAACCGACGGCGCGTACCTGCGGCACACCACGCGCGCCGCGCTCGAGGAGGCGACCGTTTCTCTTTCCCCCATGGAATGGACGCTTCGCGCTACCCGGCTGACCGGGCTTCCCGATGCTATCCTGTCGCGCGTCGTCCTGGCGGGATGGGCGTGGGCCGCCCCCGTGGGGGCCCCGACTCCGGGGGCCGAGTGGGTGGCCTCAGCGCTGGCCTTCGTGCGCGGCGGCCGCGGCGGGCGCGTGGCCTGCCCCGGCGGGGGAGGGCTTCGCCGGTCCGGACCCCAGGTGCGTTTTCAACGGAGCGCTGCCCCGTGACGCTAGCCCGCATCCTCATCGACGAATCGACCCTCCAGGCCCGCATTCGCGAACTGGGCCGCGAAATCACCGCCGACTATGCCCAGCGCGACCTCGTCGTCGTGTGTCTGCTCAAGGGCGGCATCTATTTCACCGCCGATCTGACCCGCGCCATCGACCTGCCGCTGACGGTGGATTTCGTCCGCGCCCGGTCGTATGCCGGAACGGCGTCCACGGGGCAGGTCAAGCTTGCCTGGATCGATGGGCTCGACATCGCCGGTCGCGACGTGCTCATCGTCGAGGACATCGTGGATACCGGCCTCACCCTGGTCGAGATCTGGAACGCGCTCGAGGCGCGCGCGCCGGCCAGCCTCGCCATCTGCGGGCTGCTGTACAAGGAGAAGTGCCTCGCCCACCCCTTCCCGATCCGCTATATTGGCTTCGCGATCGAAGACGTTTTCGTGGTGGGGTACGGCCTGGATTACGACGAGCGCTTTCGGAACCTTCCGCATATCGCGGTGTTCCAGCCGGACCCGCCGCGATAGGGAAGGAGCCCGAACACCTCACCATGCCCACACCTCGACCCGGTTCGCGCCGGCCCCGGCGCCCGACTGGTCCCGTTCGTCCCCCCCAGAAACGGCCCCGGCTGACCGGCCTCTCCAAGAGCCTCGCGCTCTGGCTCCTGATTATTCTGCTGCCGCTGACGATCTATCAGCTGTTCATGCCGCGCGATCAGGCGAAGATGGACATCAAGTACTCGGAGTTCGCCGACCAGCTCGAGGCGGGCAACGTGGCGGCGGTCACGATCACCGAGAAGCAGCTCTCGGGAACGCTCGAGCGGCCCGCCCGCGCCATCGCCGCCACGGGACGCGACCGGACCGAGCGGCCGTACACCGAATTCCGCACCGTCCTGCCGTTCGAAGATCCCGAGCTGGTGCAGCGGATGCAGGAGGACGGCGTCGCCGTCGAGGCGCGCCAGGCGCCGATCAACTGGTTCACCCAGGTGCTGTCGTGGCTGCCCTGGATCCTCATCATCGCCTTCTGGATCTTCTTCGTCCGCCAGATTCAGGGCGGCGGCTCGAAGGCGTTCTCGTTCGGGAAGTCGAAGGCCAAGCTGCTGGCCCCGGACGCGCCCAAGGTGACATTCGAGGACGTCGCCGGCGCCGACGAAGCCAAAGGCGAGCTCGAGGAGATCATCGAGTTCCTGCGCGACCCGAAGAAATTCCAGCGCCTCGGCGGGCGGATTCCGAAGGGCGTGCTGCTGCTGGGGCCGCCAGGCACCGGGAAAACGCTGCTCGCGCGCGCCGTGGCCGGCGAGGCCTCGGTGCCGTTCTTCCAGATGTCGGGCTCGGACTTCGTGGAGATGTTTGTCGGGGTCGGGGCGTCGGTCACCGGGGATACGCCGGTGCTGGTGCGCACCGGAACGGGTACCGAATTGGTCCCAATCGGCGAGTTCGCCGACCGATTTTATCCGTCGGGGGACGAGGGGTATGCGGTTCCGGTCGCCGGCGTCGAAACGCTCGGCTACGCCAAGCGCCCATCGGGATTTCGCGGCCGGTTGGACGGTTTCGGCGGCAGCGCCTGGCAGCCCGTCCAGGCCGTCTATCGCCATCGTGTCGAAGAAATTTTCGAGATCCGTTACCTCGGAGGCACGCTCCGGACGACGGGGGACCACAGCGTTTTCGTTCGCGGGCACGGCGGCATCAAGCCAAAGGCCGCCCGGGATCTCCGGCCCGGCGACGTGCTGGTGGCTCTGCCATTCAAGACCCGCCGCGGCTTCGATCCAGTTCGCGGAACGCTGCACGAAGTGCGAGCGCATGCCTTCTCGCAGGTCGAGGCCGGCCAGCTCGCCATCCAGGAGCCCAATGAGGAGGTCGCGGCGGCTTACGAATATATTTGTGTCAGCGAAGGATGGATGACGCAGAGCGAGTTGGGTCGGCGCTTCGGAGTTTCACAGGCCACCATTGGGAACTGGCAGTCAGGCAAGCACGAACCGCGCGCCATTTCGTCGCGCTATACCACCACGGCCTATCCCGACAGGGTGACGCTCACGCCCGAT
>JBHENR010000118.1:0-5466 GCA_046262555.1 Gemmatimonadota bacterium
CCCCCGCATACGCCGTCCGGTGCGCCTTGGTGCCGCCGAACCGCCGGAAGTCGAGCAACCCCTCGGGGGTGCGGTTGAACATCACGCCCATGCGATCGTAGAGATGGATGATCTGGGGGGCCGCTTCGCACATCTCGTGGACGGGCGGCTGATTGGCGAGGAAGTCGCCGCCGTAGACGGTGTCGTCGGTGTGGATCCAGGGGGAGTCACCTTCGCCCCGCGTATTGACCGCGCCGTTGATCCCGCCCTGGGCGCAGACCGAATGCGAGCGGCTGACGCGGATCAGGCTGAAGAGGCTGACCCGGTGCCCCTGTTCGGCGATCCGGATGACCGTCATGAGGCCGGCCAATCCCCCGCCGACGACGATGTAACGCGGTTCCCCGCGCCCGCCTGCCGTCACCGGATGAACGCCCAGACCGCTGCCAGCGACACGGCCAGGACCAGCACGCCCAGCGCGGCGCAGGCCTGCGCCGCCACCCGCCGGGCGCGGTTGCCGACGACCAGGCCCCACGTCAACAGGAAGGTGCGGACGCCATTGGCGAGGTGGAAGGAGACGGCGATCAGCCCCGCCACATAGAACGCCACCCACCGGGGGTCCGCCAGAATGTCCGCCATCATCCGGAAGTCGATCGGCACGCCATACAGATAATTCGCCAGCCGCGTCTGCCAGAAGTGCCAGCCGATGAAGCCCAGCACCACCAGCCCGCTCCACCGCTGCAGCGTGTAGAGCCAGTTGTGGCCGTAGGCGTACTGAAACGCGTTGCCGTCACCCCGCGTGTGAAGGAAGACGCCGTACAGCGCGTGAAACAGGATCGGCAGCCAGATGAAGGGAATCTCGATCAGGATCAGGTACGGCAGGCTCTCGAGGAACTCGGCGACGCCGTCGTAGACCTCGGCGCCGCTGGCGGCAAAGGAATTGATCCCGAGATGGATGATGACGTAGAGCCCGATGGGAACGAGGCCGGAGAGGGAGTGGAGCCTTCGGAGCAGAAAGTCGCGCTTGTCGGTCACGTCTCGGTCGCCGCCCGAAGGTCTGTGTCCAGGGTGACGACTTCGGCGTTCAAGGACCGCGCCAGCCAGAGATACGCGGCGTCGTAGACGGAAAGCCCGACGCGATCAGCGAGCGTCGTCAGTTCGGTCGGCGGGACCTCCACTTCCTCGAGTGCCAGACGCGGGAAGAGCGAGAGCGCCTGGAGGAGTGCCTCCTTCCGCTCGGGATGACGCCGGATTTTCTTGAGACAGACACTGGCGAGCTCGTACCGCAGGAGCGTCGGCGCCACCGCGATTCCGTCTTCCAGTTGCTTGGAGACGGTCGCGGCTGAGCGTTCACCAAAGAGGATCGCGGCCAACGCGGACGCGTCGACGACCTTAACGGGCATCGCGGTCGGACCGAACCATCTCTCGCGCTTCATCGGGGGTATACAGACCGAGGTCGCGAACGAGGTGCTGCGCCTCCTCGATCGTCAGTCTCCGCTCCTCCGCGAGGGTTTCCTCGAGAATGGCCAGAAGCTCACCCTGGAGGGATCGGTGGCGCGTCGCGGCCCGTTGGCGGAGCCGCTCGGCGAGCTCGTCGGGGACGTTCTTGATGGACAGATTGACCGGCATGGGGACCTCTATGGATAGATCGAGAAGCTCGCATCCAGAATGGTTCTATTTTAGAACCACGTCGGGCAGATGTCAACCGGGCTGGCCGATGAATCAGATCCGCAGCATCGCCATCTGCTCCTTCACCTCACCGGCCGAGGCGTGGAGGGCCTTGCGTTCCTCGTCCGTCAACTCGATTTCGACGATCTCCTTGAGGCCCCCGGCGCCCAGCTTGACCGGGACGCCGATGAAGACGTCGCTGAGGCCGTACTCCCCCTGCAGCCAGGCGGCGCAGGGCAGGATGCGGTTGCGGTCGCGAAGGATCGCCTCGGCCATCTCGACCGCGGCAGCCGACGGGGCGTAGTAGGCGCTGCCGGTGCCCAGGAGCGCCACGATCTCGCCCCCGCCCTTCCTGGTCCGCTCGACCAGCGCCGCGATCCGCTCCTCGGACAGCAGGTGCGGCAGGGGAATTCCCGCCACCGTCGAGTAGCGCGGCAGCGGCACCATCGAGTCGCCATGGCCGCCCAGGACGAACGCCGAGACGTCGCGCACCGAGACATCCAGCTCGAGCGCGATAAAGGAGCGGAATCGGGCCGTGTCGAGCACGCCCGCCATCCCCACTACGCGGGTGCGGTCGAAGCCGGTCGTCTTGAGCGTCACGTAGGCCATGACGTCGAGCGGGTTCGACACCACGATGATGATGGCGTCGGGGCAGCGCGCCTTCAGCTGTTCGGCGACCCCCTGCACGATCTCGGTGTTCTTCTGGAGGAGGTCGTCCCGGCTCATGCCGGGCTTGCGGGCGAGCCCGGCGGTGACGATCACCAGCTCCGCGCCTTCGGCCAGCCCGTAGTCGGTGCCGCCCGTCAACCGCGTGTCGTAGCCCAGAATCGGCGCGCTCTCCCACAGGTCGAGCGCCTTGCCCTTGGGCATCCCCTCCAGGATATCGAGGAGGACGACTTCATTGACGAGGTTGAGTTCGGCGAGGCGTTGCGCGGCGGTCGCGCCCACGTTGCCGGCGCCGACGACCGCGACCTTGCTGCGGGCCGTCCGCGCGGCCGGCATTACGCCTCCGGGCGGACGGAGATCAGCTTGCGGGAGCGACCCTGACGGAACTCGACGAGGCCGTCCGCGAGCGCGAACAGCGTGTCGTCCTTGCCGATGCCGACGTTGACGCCGGGATGGAACTGGGTGCCGCGCTGGCGGACGATGATGTTGCCCGCCTTGACGCGCTCGCCGCCGAACTTCTTGACGCCGAGCCGCTGGCTGTTGCTGTCGCGCCCGTTGCGGGACGCGCCCTGTCCTTTCTTATGCGCCATGGTCTACTCCTCGCCGTCGCCGTGGGCGGTGGCCTGGTGTTGACTCAGGCCGCGCTCGGTCTTGTATTCCTTGCCGCACGCGCCGCAGGTGAAGACCCCGGCGCTGGTTGCCTTCCCCCCCGCGTCGGCGTCGACCGCGACGCCCGTGATCAGGAGCTCGGTGAAGTTCTGCCGGTGGCCCTGCATCTTGCGGTACCGCTTGCGGCGCTTGTATTTGAAGACGCGAATCTTCTTGCCGCGGCCATGCCGGACGATCTCGGCGGTCACGCTGGCGCCACCCACCGCGGGCGCGCCGATGTGAATCGCGCCGTCGCCGGCGTGATTCGAAACATAGAGCACGCGATCGATGGTGATCGTATCCCCGGGCTCCCCGACCAGGGTCGGGACGCGGATCTTCTTGTCGGCGGCGACCGAAAACTGCTTGCCGCCGGTTTCGATGATTGCGCGCATGGCTCTCGCTCGGGGCTTGATGGGCTGGAAGGACCGAATGGAGCGAGAGAAAATACCCTCTCGCCGGGAACTTCGTCAAGGCGCGGAGGGCTACCCCGCCAGGTCCAGCTTCAGCGGCCGCAGGCTGGGGAGCGCCACCAGGCCGAATTCGTCCCGGTGCAGCAGCGGGTCGTCCCGCACTTCGACCGCCAGATTGTGTTCCTTGCCGAGCCGCGCTAGCGTCTCGCGCTCGTCCTCCAGCAGGTACAGCGCCACCGCCGGGTGGACCCGGACCTGGACCTTCTTCTCCTTGCCGGCGATCCCGATCCGACGGATCTGGCGCTCGATCTTCCGCGCCACCGATCGCTGCCGCAACGTCCTCCCGGCTCCGCCGCACTCCTCGCACAGCTCGGTGGCCGTCTGGTAAAGGCTCGGCCGCCGGCGCTGCCGAGTCATCTCGATCAGACCCAGATCGCTGACCTCGAACGCCTTGGTCTTCGCCCGGTCGTGCCCAAGCCACGATTTCAGCTCCTGGAGCACCTTCTTGCGGTTCGCCGCCAGCTCCATGTCGATGAAATCGCAGACGATGATGCCGCCGATGTCGCGCAGGCGGAGCTGCCGCGCGATCTCGCGGGCGGCATCGAGGTTGGTGCGCAGGATGGTCGCCTCGGGGTCCTTCTTGCCGGTGTACCGGCCGGTGTTGACGTCGATCGAGACCAGCGCTTCGGTGGGCTCGATGATGATCGACCCGCCGGATTTCAGCGGCACCTGACGCTCGTACGCCGCCTCGATCTCGGGTTCGATCCCCATCGCGTCGAACAGCGGAATGCGATCGGTGTGGAGCTTGACGCGGTCGAGCAGGTCCGGCGACACCTTCTTCAGGTAGCGGCGGATGTGATGGTAGAGATTCCGGTCATCGATCAGGAGCTGGTCCACCTTCTCCGAGAAGATGTCCCGGATGAGCCCGCTCGTGAGCTCCGCCTCCTGATGCAGCAGCGCCGGCGCCTTGGACCGCGACGCCTTGTTCATGATCTTCCGCCACGTCTCCGTGAGTCCTTTGACCTCGCGCTCGAACTCCTCGCGCGACGTCTCCTCCCCCACCGTGCGGACGATGACGCCGCCCTCCGGCGGCTTCACCTCCCGGAGAATCTGGCGTAGGCGCGACCGCTCGCCCCGGTCGTCGATCTTGCGGCTGACGCCGACGTGATCCACTCCCGGGAGAAAGACGAGAAACCGGCCCGGCAGCGACACCTGCCCCGTAAGGCGAGGCCCCTTGGTGGAGATCGCCTCCTTCGTGACCTGGATGATCAGCTCCTGGCCGCGCTTGAGGACGTCCTGGATCTGGGGTCCGCCCTCGCTCCGTCGGGCGCGCCCGCCGCCGCCGCTGCGGCCGCGTGGGCGCCCGCGCTCCGGGCCGCGACCGCGGCCCCGCCCCCGGCCGCCGGACCGCCGGGCCGGGCCTTCGGGATCGGCCCCATCCCCGTTGCCGCTGGCTTCTTCCTCTTCGTCGGCGGGGAGCTCGGCGCTCTCTTCCTCGTCCTCCTCGTCGCGGAACTCCTCGCTGGCGAGGTCCGAGACGTGGAGAAAGCCGCTCTTCTCCATGCCGATGTCGACGAACGCCGACTGCATGCCGGGCAGGACCGCCGACACGATGCCCTTGTAGACATCGCCCACATGGCGTTCCTCTTCGTCACGATCGACGAGCAGCTCGCAGAGCTGATCGTCCTCGATGATCGCGACCCGGGTTTCTCTGGGAGTGACGTTGACCAGGATCTCGCGCTTCACGGACGGCTTCCCGTCCGCACGCGCGTCACGCGGGGGTTGTGCATGGTGCGTCGTCCTTTGGGCGAGCGCCTCGGGGCTCAGAGCCCCGCGGCGCGAGCCGTCACGCTGCCGCCCGACGGTCTCCTCGATCGCTGTCAGCAGCCGCCAGGCGGCCGTGCGAGGGCCCGAGCTCTGACACCCGTGCGCTCCCGCCGCCGGCATGCCGCCGGCGGGACGAGTCGCAGAAAACGAGCGCCAGGCGCGACGTGCGCCCGCGGCTGGACAGATCGTGGGAAAAGCGGATAGGGCCGCTGGCGGCCCGAGCCGAACCGAAAGGAGGTACGCGGTGAGAGCTCAACGTTGAATTCCCCTA
>JBHENR010000119.1:0-11056 GCA_046262555.1 Gemmatimonadota bacterium
CGAGCAGCTCGAATGCCGGCTGGCTGGCCGCGGAACCCATCGACCAGGTGGCCTCGGCCGCCTCCAGGGTGAATCCCCCCACGAACAGTGCGAGGTAGCGAAACAGGGTCTGCTCCTCAGCGGAAAGCAGCTCATAGCTCCAGCCAATGGTGGCGTCGAGAGTTTGATGGCGCGCCGGGAGGTCGATGGCCCCGCCCCGGAGCAGGGCGAGGCGGCTGCCGAGCCGCTGCACCATGACCTCGGGAGACAGCACCCGCAACCGGGCGGCGGCGAGTTCGATGGCCAGCGGCAGCCCGTCCAGCCGGCGGCAGATCTCCGCCACGGACGCCACATTGGCGTCCGTCAACTGAAAACTCGGGAGCACGGCCTGGGCGCGCCGAACGAACAATTCGACGGCCGGAGCGGTCGCGACCTGATCCAGATCCATCGCCGGATCCTGGGGCGGTACGCTGAGCGGGTCGACCGGGAACAGGTGTTCACCCGAGAGGTGGAGCGCCGAGCGACTCGTCGTCAGCAGCTTGACGCCCGGAGCGCTGAGCAGCAGTTGCCCCAGCAGCGGGGCGACGGCCGCCACGTGCTCGAGGTTGTCGAGCACCAGCAGCACACGCCGGTCGGCCAGGTGCTCCTTCAGCTGCTCGAGGACCGGCCCCGGCCCGCTTCGCTCGGCCCCCACCACCCGCGCGATCGTCCCCCCAACGAGCCCGGCCGTCCGCACCGGGGCCAGCGGGATATAGAACACGCCCTCGGGCCACTCGTCGGCCACCTGATCGGCGACCTCGATCGCGAGCCGCGTCTTTCCGGTCCCCCCGGGGCCCGTCAGCGTCAGCAGGCGCACGTCGTGGCGCCGCAACACGTCAGACGCGGTCCAGACCTCGCGGTCGCGACCGATGAGGGGAGTGGTCGGAACCGGTAATCCGGCGGGACGCGCGCTACCCCGCTGCGCGAATCCGGGGGCCGGCTCATCCGGCGCCCCGTGGTCGCGCAGCGTCTCGATGAGGGCCTGCATCTCGGGGGACGGCGCGATCTCGTACTCCCGCCGGGTCCGGCGGGCAAACGTCTCGTAGACCTGGAGCGCGCCGGTCCGGTCGCCGAGCCGGGTCAGCGCCACCACCAGCCGCTCGACCACCCGCTCGTCGTCGGGATCGAGCTGAACCGCGCGGCGGAGCCACCTCACCTCGGCTGCCGGGTCATCCCTGCCTTCGGCCCGATCGGCCAGCTCCCACGCCGCCGCGAGCGCCTGCTGGCGCAGGCGGAGGCGAATCGCCTCCTGCCAGTACTCGAATTCGGGGGCGACCTCGGAGACGAAGAACCCGGCCAGAAAGTCGCCCCGATAGAGATCGAGCGCGGCGGCCGGATCATTCGCCGACAGAGCGACCTCGAACGCCGAAACGTCACACCAGATGCCGTGCGGGGTGAGCGCGATCTGCTCCACCCCCCGGGTCACGACCAGATGACGGTCCAGACTGAGCCGGAGGAAGTGGAGCGCCTGCCGCAGGGAGGCCCGCGCCCGGTCCTGGGAGACCTTGGGCCAGAACAGGGCGATGAGCGCGTCCCGCTGGTGAAACTCCCGCGATGCGAGCACGAGGTAGGTAAGAAGCGCCAGCCGCTTGGGCTGCGCGAGGATGGAGTCGATTGGACCCGAGTCGCCACGCCGGATATCCACCGCACCCAATGTGCGCAACTGTGTCAAATCCATCCACCCTCGTCCCGGCAGAGTCCAGATAACGGCCAGATAACGGCTTAGGCCTACCCTTTGCATGATAGCAGACCGCGGCGCGCGGATCAACCGCGCGCGGCACTCACTTCACCCGAAAGAGGAGTCAAATGAAGAAGCTGATCCTGTTGGTCGCCGCCTCCGTGATCGCCCTGTCGGCGTGTGATGATTCCGATTCGCCCGTTGGGCCCGTCATGGACGAGTCTCGCACGCTTTCCCCCGCCGAAGGCACGTGCAAGCCCGATCCCGACGTCCAGCCGTGCTGAGACCCGCTGCCTTCGATTCACTTCTGACCGCCGGCACCCGGGTCCGCCGCAGGATCCGGGAGTCCATCCTACGCCGGAGGCGGTTGGGCTAGTGGCGAGCCGCCCCGCATCCTCCTGGTCGAGGACTCCGAAGCGGACGCCGCCCTGATCCTGCACCGGCTCCAGCGCGAGGGGTACGAGTGCCAGCACGAGCGGGTGGAAACCGGAACCCGCCATGCGACTGGCGCTGGTCCGCCAGGAGTGGGACCTCGTCCTCTGCGATCACCCCCTGCCGGGATTCAGCGCCGCCGCGGCGCTGGAGGTGCTCAGGCAGAGCCGTAGGAGTTCATCGCGGATTCCTCCGGCGCGATGTTCGACCCCGCCGTCGTCGAGGTTTTCGGCCGCACCGTCCGGCCCGGCGCTTCCCGCGTCTGACATTGACGCCGCCCGGACAATCGAATACCGTGCGGCGTGGAACGCATTGAAGGCCTCGCCAAGCTGACCGGCGCCGAATCGTACCTGGATGACCTGCCGCTGTCGGATGCCCTGTGGGGCATGGCGGTGCGGAGCCCCTGTCCCCGCGGCCGCATTACCGGCATCCGATTCGACCCCCGGGTGGACTGGTCGCAGGTGGTGGTCGTGGACCATCGTGACATCCCGGGCGCAAATGTCGTCACGTTGATCGAGGCGGATCAGCCGGTGCTCGCGGCGGAGACCGTGCGCCACGTGCACGAGGCGGTCGTGCTGGTGGCCCACCCCTCGCGCGAGATGGCCCGGCGGGCCGCCCGGGGGGTCGAGATCGTCGTCGATCCCCAGCCGGCGGTCTTCGACTGGACCGCCGTACCTCGTCCCGACCAGATCCAGCACGGTCCGGACAACGTGCTGAAGCGCATCCTGATCGAAAAGGGCGACGTGGAGCACGCGCTGCTGTCCGACGCCGCGCGCGTCGTTGAGGGCGTCTACCGCACCGGCGCGCAGGAGCACGTCTACCTCGAGACCCAGGCGATGGCCGCCTGGGAGCAGGACGGCCAGCTCGTCGTCAAGGGGAGCCTGCAGTGCCCCTACTACGTGCTGAAGGCGCTCCTGCCCGCGCTGGCGCGCGACGCCTCGACCGTGCGGGTGGTGCAGGCCCCCACCGGGGGCGGCTTCGGCGGCAAGGAAGAGTACCCGTCGATCATCGCGCTCCACGCGGCGCTCCTGGCGCTGAAAGCGGGCCGGCCGGTCAAGATCGTGTACGACCGGGGCGAGGACATGGCCGCGACCACCAAGCGCCACCCGGCGCGCGTCCATCACCGCACCGGACTCGACCCCGCCGGCCGCCTGGTGGCCCAGGACATCGACGTCGTGCTCGACGGCGGCGCCTACGTCACGCTCTCCCCCGTCGTCCTGAGCCGGGCCGTCATCCACGCCGCCGGTCCCTACGCCTGCGACAACGTCCGCATCCGCGGTCGCGTCATGTTGACGAACGCCGTGCCGTTCGGCGCGTTTCGCGGTTTCGGGGCTCCCCAGACGCACTTTGCCAATGAGCGCCATATGGACGTGATCGCCGACGCGCTCCAGATGGATGCGGTGGAGCTGCGCCGGATCAATCTGCTCCGGGACGGAGAGTCGACCGCAACCGGGCAGGTAATCCGCGACGGCGTCGATCGCGTGGCCCTGCTGGACGCGGCCCTGGCGCAATCTGACTTTCGCGCCCGCGACGGCGCGCATCGGGCATTCAATGCGGGCGCGGCGACGAAGCGGCGCGGGATCGGCCTGGCCGTCTTCCATCATGGTGCCGGATTTACCGGCAGCGGCGAGATGACGCTGGCGTCGCGGCTGGCCGTGGCCGGCCTGCCGGACGGACGGGTCGAGGTGCGGAGCGCCAACATCGAGATGGGCCAGGGCACGCTGACGATCTTCACCACGCTGGCGGCCGAACGGCTGGGAGTCGATCCGTCGGCGATCGTCATCGCCGAGGCCGACACCGGCGCCGTGCCCAACAGCGGCCCGACGGTTGCCTCGCGAACGGCGATGATCGTGGGCGGATTGCTCGAGCAGGCTTGCGACGCCCTCCGCGCCCGGCTCGGGACCGCCGCGGTGCCGGGCGGCGAGGCGCTGAGCCGGGGGATCCGCGCCTGGCACCGGGACCATCCCGGCGACGAGCTGGTCGCCGAGGCGGTGTATGCCACGCCGGAGGGGTTGCAGTGGGATGACGTGTCCTACCGCGGCGATGCCTACGCGGCCTACGGCTGGGGCGCCTACGTGGCCGAGGTCGAGGTGGATCTCCGCACCTTCGAGGCCCGGGTGACGGATTTCGTCGCCGTCCAGGAGATCGGCACCGTGCTGAATGAGACGCTCGCCCGGGGTCAGGTACAGGGAGGCGTGGTGCAGGGGATCGGCTGGGCGCTGCTGGAGGAATGTCGGTGGGCCGACGGGGCGCTCCGCAACAGTCAGCTCACCAACTATCTCATTCCGACCAGCGCCGACGTCCCCCCGATCCGGGTCGCCTTCGCTCGTCCGGACGGGAGGCTCGATCGGCCGCCCGGGGCCGCCGGCGCCAGCGGAGCCAAGGGACTCGGCGAGCTCCCCATCGATGGGCCCGCGCCGGCGATCGCTAATGCCGTGGCGCGCGCGCTCGGCGTCGCCGCCAACGACATCCCGCTGACCCCGGAGCGGCTGTTCGCCCTGCTGCCTGCCGAGCCCGCCGAGGCCCGCAGTGCCTGAGGGGGGATCAGTTCGGCTGACGATTCCGCTGCGCCTCAACGGGCGGACGATGGAATGCCGGGTCGCGCCGGAGGACCGGCTGCTCGACCTGCTGCGATATGAGCTGGGCCTGACGGGGACGAAGGAGGGGTGCGGCGAGGGGGAATGCGGGGCCTGCACCGTGCACGTCGACGGCCTGCCCGTCAACGCCTGCCTGGTGCCCGCCTATCAGGTGCGGGGCGCCGACGTCCTGACCGTCGAGGGTGTGCCCCCGGCCGCCCTGGAGCCGCTGCTCCGCTCCGGCGCCACCCAATGCGGCGCGTGCACGCCCGGGATCGTGATGACGGCGTGGTGGCTGACGGCACACGCCGACGTGCTGGAACACTTCAGCCTGCGGGAGCTTCTCGCAGGGAATCTCTGCCGGTGCACGGGCTATGACGGCGTCGTGGAGGGCGTCATGGGCCTGCTGGAGGCCACTCGAGGAGACGCCTGCGCGTCCTGATGCCCGCCACGGTCGCGGAGGCGTGCGCGGCGCTGGCCGACGACCCCGCCGGCACGATCCCTGTCGCGGGCGGCACCGACCTGCTGGTCCACTGGCCGGAGCGGCTCGAAGCGCGCGACAAGACCTGGCTCGACCTGTGGCACCTCGAGGAGCTCCGCGGCCTGCACCTGACGGATGACACATTGCAGCTCGGTGCGCTGACGACCTACTGGGACCTGCTGCGCGATTCCGGGGTCCGGTCCGCCTTTCCCCTGCTCGCCGCCGCCGCCCGGCTGGTGGGCGCCATCCAGATCCAGTCGCGCGGGACGTGGGCCGGTAACATCGCCAACGCGTCCCCCGCCGCCGACGGCGTCCCGGCGCTCATGGCGCTCGACGCGGTGGTGGTGCTGGCCTCGGTTCGCGGGCGCCGTGAGGTCCCGCTGGACGCGCTGTACCGGGGCTACAAGCAGCTCGACCGCCATCCCGACGAGCTGATCGCGGCGATCCGGCTGCCGCGGCGGGAGTACACGATCCAGCGATTCGAGAAAGTGGGAGCTCGCCGCGCGCAGGCGATCGCGAAAGTGGGCCTGGCGGTTGCCCGCTCCGACGCCGGCTGGCGGGTCGTCGCCAGCAGCGTGGCACCGACGGTGCGCCGGTGCCGATCCATCGAGCGATGGCTCGAGGCCGAGCCGCGTGACACCCACGCGTTTCGTGCGGCGGTCGCCGCGGATATCGCGCCGATCGATGACCTCCGATCGACCGCCAGCTACCGCGAGCGGGTCTTCCGAGAGGTGCTGCTGGGCATGCTACCCGAGGCGGGGATCACCCCTGCCGGCGGCGATACTCCAGGTTCTGGATGATGCTCTCGGCCCGCTGAATCAATTGCGTGGTCCGGGTGACTTGCTGGGACGCGGCCTCACCGTAGGTCGCGTCCTCCGTCGCCTGGGAAAATTCCGCCAGCGCCTCCCGGAACTGCTCCAGCGCCCGCTGATTGGTGGCGACCGAGGCGCGCTCGCCGTAGCTCGCCTCCCCAACGCACACCAGCGCCGCGCCGCGGAAGTAACTGACCGCGGGCCCGTCCTCGGTGTACTCGCCGGCCGCGTTCACGTAATCGAGCGCATCCGAGCAGCGTCCGTCCGTCAGCGCCTGCTGGGTCTGGCCGATGAACGCCTGACCGATCTTGGTGCGGTCTCCGCCCGCGAGGCGGCTGAGATCCGCCTCCGCTTCGGCCGTCTGCCCCATTCGTTGATACGTGATCCCCCGGTAGAGATAGACGTTGTGCTCGCGGGCGAAAGACGAGTCCGCGGTCACGACGGTGGTGTAATACCGCAACGCTTCCGCCGAGTCGCCGCTGCTCCCCTGTACGTAGCCCATATAGAAGTTGAGCGCCGGATCCTGGGGGTGCTCGGCCAGGGCCTGACCGAGGAGCCGCTCCGCTTCCGCGTACTGCTTCTCGCGGATGAAGCTGGCCAGGATGGCGCGCATCGTCGCCGTGTCGAGCCGGCGTCCGGCCCGCCGGAGGTACGCTTCGAGGAAGCCGCTCTTCTGGGTCAGGTCGTCGGTCAGCAGCGCCAGATACTTGTAGGCGTCGGGATACTCCGGATCGATGGAGCGCGCCTGCTCCAGCTGCGCAATCCCCGCCTCCTTGTCGCCGAGCCGGAACGCGAGCTGGTAGCCCACGACGGCGCGGAGCACCGCATTCTGCGGATTGGCCTCCACCATCTGGACCAGGATCTGCCGCGCGCCGGCTGAGTCGCCGAGGGCGACCATCACATTCGCCAGTTCGCGCCGTGAAGCGTTCGATTTCGGGTCGCTGGCGATCGCTGCCTCGAAGGCCTGTTTGGCGGCGGAGAGCGAATCCAGCCGCGACAGGGCGAGTCCCTTCCAGTACTGGCCCACCGCCAGGTCCGGCGTCCGCTCGACCGCGCGGGCGAATTCGCCCAGCGCCTGCCCGTAGGCCTGATAGCGATAGAAATTGATGCCGAGCCGGATGCCCCGGTGGGCATCGGCCGTCTGGACGATCGCCTCGCCGACGGCTTTGGCCAGTGCATCCAGATTGGAGCCGCCGGCCGCGATCGGCCGCAGCCGCAGGGGCTCGTCTTCCGGGTCGAGGCCGGCCAGCGCAACTTCGGCCGTCAGCCCCCCGGTCCCCTGGAGCAGACTGCCGGTCACCGTCATCTTCGCTTCGAAGGATTCGGCTATTCCGCGGGCGACGCTGTCGGCGATCGCGTCCCCCGCCGCCAGGTCCGCCCGCTGGAGCGAACGCTTGAGCGAGTCGATCGGGACGATGCGCAACGCGCCCCGCAGTCCGAGGTCCTGGATCAGTTTCTCCTGGAACTTCCGCGCCTGACCGTCATCCCCCGACTGAGGAACGAAGGCGAACACCACGGCCTTCTCGGCCCGAATGTCCTGGGCCCGCGCGCTGGACGCGTCCGCCCCCAGGGCCGCCAACAAACCGAACGAGACGACTGCGAAACGCCACATAGCCGGTGCCACCTTATGAAAGTCGGATGCCTGCAGGAGAAATCGCACGAACTCGGTCAACCCCATAGCCGTTGGTACCCGGCGAGGCGGAGGGAGTGCCGCGTGTTCCTACGTCCCGGGCGGGGGCGCGGGGGCCGCCGCCGGGGCCGCGCTGCCGGGCTTCTCGGGGAAGATCGAGCCGATGACCGTCACGCCGGCGCCACGGGCCGTGTCCATCGCCTCGATCACTTCCTGGAAGACGACGGCGCCATCGGCCTTGACGAACAGCACCTTGTCGGGGCGATTGCGGTAGATCTCATCCAGCCGGGCGAACAACCCTTCCTTGGTGACCCGCCGCGAATTCACCGCCAGCGAACCGTCGGCCTCGATCTGCAGCACGATCTGGCGGCTGTCCTGCGACTCCTCCTCCTCGCGCTCGATCGGCAGCTGGACGTCGATGCCCTTCTGCAGCTGCGGGAACGTGATCATGAAGATCACGAGCAGCACGAGCAGCACATCGATCATGGGGGTCAGGTTCATGTCGGACATGCTTGTCCGGCCCGTCTCCCCTACTGAAACGCCCATGCCCATGCGGCGGTCTCCTTACCTGGAAGGTCCAATGCGTGACGCTCTAGGACGTCGCGGCAGCCGCTTCCTTGTCGTCCGGTGACTCGGTTCCCGGCGCCTGCTCGGTGATGACGCCCACCATCCGCACGCCGGCATCCCGGGCCACCTCCATCATCTCGATGACCTTTTCGTACTTCAGATTCCGGTCCGCCTTCACGAACAGGATCTTGTCTTCGGTGCGGGCGGCGTAGATCCGCTCCAGCGCGGTCAGGATGTCTTCCTTCCGGATCGCCGTCTTGTCGAGGTAATAATTGCCCAGCCGATCGATCCCGAGCACGATGCGCCCTTCTTCCTCCGGCCGCGACTTGAGGAACTCTCCCTGCGGCAGTTCGGCCTGGAAGCCGGCGGTGATCGCGGGCAGGGTGACCATGAAGATGATGAGCAGCACCAGCATCACGTCGACCATCGGCGTGACATTGATCTCGCCCATCACGTGGCTGCCGCGGGCGAGGGCCCCCGCATCAACCTTTTTGCCGCCGCCACGCCTGGTCATGCCGTTACAGCCGCGCCTGGGGACCCGCTCTGGATGTTGGCCTCATGCCGGAGCAGGAAGTCGGCCAGCTCCTTGCTGGCGTACGTAATCTCCATCGACAGGTAGTCGATGCGATTGATGTAATAGTTGTAGAGCCACACCGCCGGGATGGCGACGACGAGACCGAAGGCGGTCGTGATCAGCGCCTCGGCGATACCGGCGGAGATCGCCGCCAGACCGGCCGATCCGCTGGTCGCCATGCCGGTAAACGCCGTGACGATGCCCATCGTGGTGCCCAGCAGTCCGACGAACGGCGCGGTCGCCCCGATCGTGGCCAGCACGCCCAATCCCCGGCGGTAATCAGCCAGCAGGGCGAGGGTGTTCAGCTCGATGGTTCGATCCACCGACTCGATCTCGACAGCGGATAGGCTTTTGTCCTTCCAGTGAAAGGCGAGCTGCGGGAATACCCGATCGAAGATCTTGGCCAGATGGCTCTTCTCGTGCTCTTCGACGAGCTGCGTGGCCTGCTGAAAGTTCTCCTTCTCCAGCGATTCGGAGAACAGCGGAGAGAACCGCTTCGTCGCCCGCGAGGCGCGCGACAACTGGATGCTCTTGCGAATGGCGATCGTGCCTACCAGAACGGACATCAGGAACAACGTCACCACAATCCCCTTGGCGAACCATCCCATCGATGCCCAGAGTTCCGTCAGCGACATACTCATCGCAAGGCGCGCTCCTTTCGTCGGTTGCTCAAGCGGTTACTCGAACGAAAAATCATACGGAATCTGCATCAGCACGCGAACCGGACGGCCGCCGTAGAAGCCAGGACTGAAGCCTGACCGCATCAGGGCATTTCTCGCCGCCTCGTCCAGCTGCGGGTGGAGCGGCTTGACGACGCGGACGCTCGACGGGTCCAGCTCGCCCGAGGCCAGCACGACGGCCTGCAGGATGACGCGCCCCTCGATCTCCTGCCGCTTGAGCAGCGCCGGATATTCCGGAATGACCTTGCGGGTCATCTTGGGAATCACCGACACCTGGGACATCATGTAGGTCTGGGTATCCTGGACCGGCGGCGCGCCCACGACGCCTGTCGCGACCCCGCCCTGCACGCCTTCGCCGCTGAAATCCGCTTCCGACGTGGCGATCGTGTCCGGCGGCGGGATATCGGTCGGAATTTCCACCGGCGTGGTCAGCGTCTGGAACCCCTTGGGCGGCGCGACCGCCTGCATGACCTGCGTCGGCGGGGGCGGCGGGGGGGGCGGCGGCGGCTCCTCGACCGGCTCAATCTTGATGAAGGTCACTTCCGTGGGCTCGTCCTCCTCGGCCGCCTCCTTGACCCCCTTGGTCACGAGGACGAGGACAAAGGCGAGCGCGACGTGGAAGGCGATCGACGCGAGACGCGCCGCCATGCCGCCCCCCTCGCTGGCCGGATCGGTGGCAATCAGGGTCTGGAAGGGCTTGCGCTCCTCCGGTCGAACGGGCTGGGCGGTCGGATCAGGCGAATGCTCGCGCGCGCTCATCGTGGCCTTCGGTCACCTCCGTGAACAGCGGGTCCGGGCCCCTCTGGGGGGCTGACTGTATAACACCATCCACCGG
Organism: Gemmatimonadota bacterium; assembly: GCA_046262555.1. Classification (GTDB taxonomy): domain Bacteria; phylum Gemmatimonadota; class Gemmatimonadetes; order JACCXV01; family JAHWKZ01; genus JBHENR01. Next base: position 10,284 of record JBHENR010000119.1, read on the forward strand.
CGCGGTCAAGCAGTGCGCCGGTCACAATTCTGATACCCCGGCACGGTCGCCGTATTCCCCCGCCCGCCCTCAGAGGACCACCTGGGCGCCCAGCTCGACCACCCGATTGGGCGGGATACAGTAAAACGCCGTGGCGCTGTTGGCGTTGCGTGCCAGGATGGCGAACAACCGCTTGCGCCACCGCGCCATTCCCCCCCGCCCGGTCACCAGCAACGACTCCCGGCCGAGAATGTAGGTCGTCTCCATCTCGCGGAAGGACAGCGCGTCGCAGCGGCAACTCTCCAGCAGGTCGGGAACGTTGGGCGTCTCCATGAAGCCATACCGGGCGACGATCCGGAACAGGCCCGCCCCCAGCACTTCCAGGTTCGCCCGCTGTTCGTCCGTGACGACGGGGATCTCCTCGGACAGGATCGACAGCAGAACGACCTGCTCGTGCAGCACCTTGTTGTGCTTGAAGTGGTGCAGCAGGACCGGCGGCACGCCGTCGGCCTCCCGCGTCATGACGATGGCCGTCCCCGGCACCCGGACGGTGCCCGCGCGACCCAGCTCCTCGACCAGCAGGTCGACGGGCAGGGTCCGCTCCCGCAAGTGCTCCTGCAGCAGCTGGCGCCCCTTCCGCCAGGTCGTCATGACGGCGAAAATCGCCGCCGCCACCACCAGCGGGAACCAGCCGCCGTGGGTGATCTTGACCAGGTTTGCCCCCAGGTAGCCGATCTCGATGAGCAGAAAAAGACCCACCAGTCCCCCCGCCACCGGCAGGCTCCACCCCCACC
>JBHENR010000120.1:0-5230 GCA_046262555.1 Gemmatimonadota bacterium
GCGATGGTGCTGCTGGCGGTGAAGCGGCGGTCCATCCTGCACGAGATCGCGCGCCGCCGTCGCGCCGAAGATGCCGCGCTGGGAGAGCCCGGCGACCACGCGCTGGGGGTGGAGGAATGGGAGCGGTACTGGGAGCACGACGACGACGACGCGTGGCGAGGCGATGAGGACGACCGGGGTGTAAGATAGGGCTGGAGGGGTGGCCGAGTGGCTGAAGGCACTGGTCTTGAAAACCAGCATGGGGAAACCCATCGAGGGTTCGAATCCCTCCCCCTCCGCCACTTCTCCGCTGAGTGTCAGCCCCCCGCCGATTCTGGCGATCCCCGGCGGTAACTCTACCCGAAGCCCGCGCGCACGCAACTTGCACTCGTGTTTTGGCCACCCCCGGAGCCTCGCGGTATGTTCTGCGCGGGCTACCGGCCCCGCCACCTCCCGGGCGGGCTAACGCCACAACGGGAGGTCAACGTGGGTCAGGACGAACGGAACGGTCAGCAGCTGCCCTTCGAAGGACTGCATGTCTATCAGCGGGCCCAGGACGCGTGGGGGATCGCCCTGGAGGCAGCCCAGGGAGAGGCCCCGGATGGGATGGGCGCCGTTCTCGAGGGGGAGCTCCGGGCCGCGGCGCTGGGAATTGCCCGGGCCAGCGCCCTGTCCCGGGAGAATGGCAGCTTCGCAAGCGAGCTCGAGCGTGCGCGGGGAGCGCTCCACGCGGGCGCGGCGGTGCTCGAGCAGCTGGAGCGGCGGGGAACGCCGGGCGACGCGCGGCTTCGTCCCCTGCTGGTGGACGGGAGCCGCATGCTGGGCGCACTGGTCCGGAGTCTGTCGCCGCGGGACGAGGTCCTGGTGGGAGAGGCTGTCGTCTAACGCAGCATGAAAATGCGGAGAGGTGGCCGAGTGGCTGAAGGCGGCACCCTGCTAAGGTGTTATACGGGAAACCGTATCGAGGGTTCGAATCCCTCCCTCTCCGCCACCCTATGACCTAGGAGCAGGGAACTAGGAGCAGAGCTCTTCGATCTCGCTTCGCGCGTTACAGATCGCGCAGCAGGCCTCCCACACCCACCGGCGCTCGGCATAGCCGAGGCGCCCCGCCCGATAGCGGTCATATTCGATCGGGAAATACTCGGCCATGATGGGGAAGATGGTCTCCGCGGGGTATCGTTCGCGGGCTTCGTACGACTGGGTGGGAGGCTCGAGCTTGTCGGGCGCTTCGACCAGCACCGGGAGCGGCAGGGCGGGCCATTGCGTCTCACGGAAGCGCGCGGCGCGCCACAGGACCACGGCGAGGATCGTGGTGCACACGATGCCGTGCAGCGCGAGAACGGCGATGAGAGCGATTTCGATCACCCCGCAATATTGGTGGTTTCCAGGAGACGGGCAATGCATGGTTGATGGCCGAAGCGTGACGACTCAGTGACCGCCCCTCCGGCCGGCGCCGCGCCGCTCAGGATGCGGTTCGCTCCCAGTCCTACCGGCTTCCTCCACGTCGGCGGCGCCCGGACGGCGCTGTTCAACTGGCTCTGGGCGCGCCACACCGGCGGGACGCTCGTTCTGCGGATCGAGGACACCGACCTTCAGCGCTCGACCGCCGAGATGATGCAGGCGATCCTCGACGGGCTGGCCTGGCTGGGGATCGACTGGGATGAGGGGCCGTTCTACCAGTCGCAGGCCGGCCCGCGGCATCGGGAGGCGGCCGAGGCGCTGGTCACGGCGGGGCACGCCTACCCCTGTTTCTGCACGGTGGAGGAACTCGCCGCCGAGCGCGAGGCGTCGATCGCGGCCAAGGCGGCTTACGTGTACAGCGGCCGGTGCCGTCAGCTGGGTTCCAGCGAGGCCGTCGCGCGCCGCCAGGCGGGCGACCCCCACACGATCCGGTTCCGCGTCCCCGCCGGAGAGACCGCCTGGGAAGACGTCGTGCACGGCCGCACCGCCTTCGCCAATGCCACCATCGGCGACTTCATCGTGCTGCGGACGGATGGCGCGCCGATCTACAACCTGGCCGTCACGGTGGACGACTGGGACATGCGGATCACGCACGTGGTGCGGGGCGATGACCACATCTCGAACACCCCGAAACAAATATTATTGTACGAGGCGCTCGGTGCCCCGGTGCCCGTATTTGCCCACATTCCGTTGATCCTCGGTCCCGACAAGCGCAAGCTCTCCAAGCGCCATGGGGCCGTCGCCGTGACGGACTACCGTGAGGCGGGGTACCTGCCGGAGGCATTCGTCAACTTCCTGGCCCTGCTCGGCTGGTCACCGGGCGACGACCGGGAGGTACTCTCGCGCGACGAGCTGATCGTCCTGTTCACCCTGGAGCGGATCACGGGCAAGAGCGCCGTCTTCGACGAGCAGAAGCTGGACTGGCTGAACGGGCAATACCTGACACGGCTCTCCGGCGTGGAGGTGGCGGCGGCCGCGCGGCCTTGGTTTCTGGCGGCGGGGGTGGCGACCGCCGGCCAGCTCGACGCGCGGGCGGAGTGGTTCGCGGAGCTCTGTGCGCTCGTCAGCACGCGGTCCCGGACGCTGCGCGACGTGGTCGAGCAGGGACGGGCCTTCTTTCCCGGGCCGGTCACCTATCAGCACGATGCGGTGGAGAAATTCTGGAAGGAGCGCGCGGCCGCGGGCGACGCACTGGCGGTGGCGGCCGCGTTCGTGGAAATCGACGCCGCGTGGGACGATCTGGCGGCCGTCGAGGCGCGGTTTCGCGCCTTTGCCGAGGCGCGCGGGGCCTCGGCCGGGAAGGTCATGCAGGCGCTCCGCGTCGCGCTGACCGGCGCCCGGGTGAGCCCCGGCATCTTCGAGACGATGGCGATGATGGGCCGGCCACTCGTGCTCGAGCGGGTTGCCGGGGCGCGGGAGTGGCTGAGGGAGGGCGGGCGAACGGACCAGGTTTGACAATCTTGATATGAATTCATACACTATCGATATGAAAAGCCGCATGGGAGAGCGCGGTCAGGTCACGATCCCCAAATCGCTCCGTCAGAGCCTCGGGCTCCGGCCGGGAGAGGAGCTGTTGTTCGAGGAACGGGACGGAGCTCTGATCGTGCGGCGCAACCCGGCGAGCGACCCCCTGCATCGACTCTACGGATTGGTCGGGAGAAAAATTGAGGTCGATGCCTTCCTTACCGAATTGCGTGGCCCCCCCTACGATCCGGCAATCGACGGGGACCTCGACTGATCACCGCGGTAGATAGTTCCGTTCTCCTCGACGTGCTGGTTCCCGATCCTGACTTCGGCAGGGCCTCGCTCCGGGCCCTGGAAGCGGCGCGGGCTCGGGGTCAACTCGTCGTGTCGGCGGTGGCGTGGTCCGAGGTCCGCGCGTACTTCGAAGATGATGCGGCCATGGATGCGGCCCTGGCGGAAGCCGGCCTCGCCTTCGACCCATTCGATCAGGAGATGGCCAATCTCGCGGGTGCCGCGTGGGCGGACTTTCGCCGCCGAGGGGGACGCCGTGCGCGCCTGTTGCCCGATTTTCTGATCGCTGCGCACGCCGTGCGGCGGGGCGGTCGCCTGCTGACGAGGGACCGCGGATTCAATCGCCTTTTCCCGGACCTCGAAGTGATCGAACCCGGTTAGAACATCCCGGCAAAGGCCTGAAAGACGTCCACCATGTCAGGCCCGGTGTAGCGGACCGTCTTGGCGTCCACCCGCTCGATCCCCGGCCGGCCGCGGACGGCGGCGTCGGCGTAAACCACCTCCTTGAACCGCACCTCGATAACGATCGGTCCGGCCAGGCGCTTGGGTTGATAACGGCCGCGGTTCCTGAGCGCCGACTCGGTTTTCTCCCGGATCAGCTCCAGCGCCCGCGCCGGAACCAGCGAATTGGCGGAAAACTGGTTCAGCCCCTCCTTGACGTCGGCCGTCTCGACGTCGCCCACGAAGGCGCGGACCTCCTCGTTGGCCCACCGGTCGCCGGTGGTGAGAATCACGGGGACGCCGAAATGACCGGCGATGGCCGCATTCAGGACGCCTTCGCTCGCCGTGCCTCCGTTCAACCGCACATCATCCACCATGTCGTTCGACCACGTGTGGCCGAGGACCCCCTTGGGATGGCCTTCGCTGGCGTGGTATCCCTGAAAGATCACCGCACCGAAAGTCGAGTCGATCCCCTCCATCATGCCGAGCGCGCGATAGCCGCCGGAGATGACACGGGCGCGGGGATCGAGATCTTCCCACAGCAAGTTGCGCTTGTTCCAGTGGGAGTCGCTGACCAGGACTTCGTCCGCGCCGGCCGCAAAGGCGCCGGCGACGATGGCGTTGATCTCGGCGGTCATGAGGCGCCGCCCGAGAGCGAACTCGCCGCCTTCCGGATCGACCTGGTCGCGGTGGACCAGCCCGGCGACGCCCTCCATGTCGGCCGAGACATAGACCTTGAGCGGCTGCTGGCCGGCCGCCACCGAGGGGCTCATGACGGCGCTGATAGCGAGGACGGCGACGAGCAGGAGCGGACCAGCGGCGAGGACGGGCACGAGGCCTCCGGGTTGGGGATCACAGGCGTGGGCGCCATTCGGCGCGCCACGGAGCGCGGCGGTAACTTGATGCCATGGAGCATGATGTCAAGATAGTCGGCGACGCCAACAGTGCCCCCGACGGGGCCGAGGCCGGGTCGGCGCGTCGCCTGGCACGGCTGGCGACGATAGATCCCCGGGTCGAGCTGCTGAGCCTCCCCGGCGGCGAGCTCGAGGCCGCGCTGGGGGAGTGGCTCGCGGCGCGGGGCGAGCCGGCGTTTCGCGTGGGCCAGATCGTGCGGGCGATCTACCAGGAACACGCGCTCGACTGGGACGCCCTGACGACGCTCGGCAAGCCGCTCCGCGCCGCGCTGGCGACGGCATTTCGCTTCCCCTCGCTGGCCCTGAACGAAGTGCGCACGTCGGCGGACGGGACACAGAAATATTTGTGGCAGCTGCTCGACGGGGAGGCGATCGAATCGGTGCTCATCCCGACGCCCCACCGCGACACGATCTGCGTCTCGAGCCAGGCCGGCTGCGCGCTGGCGTGCGCCTTCTGCGCTACCGGCCTCTTCGGCTATCGCCGGAATCTCACCGCCGGGGAGATCGTCGATCAGGCGCGGCAGCTCATCGGGCGGCGTCCGGCGGCGGAGCACGGCGTCAACGTCGTCTTCATGGGGATGGGGGAGCCGCTGCTGAACTGGGAGAACCTCCGCGCGGCGCTGGACCGGCTGATCAGCGAACGGTACCTGAACATCGGCGCCCGCCGGATCACCGTCTCC
>JBHENR010000121.1:0-13323 GCA_046262555.1 Gemmatimonadota bacterium
CCCAGGAGCGCCGCGAGCTCCCCTCGCAGCCCCGCTCCGGTGCCGACGACGACGTCCGCGCCGAGCGCGGTGGCGGCCCGCTGCTGGTGGGGGTAGCGGGCGACCGCGATCAGCCGGCAGCGCGAGCCGGTCGCCCGCACGGCCGCGATCGTCAGCGCGCCGATGGTGCCGCAGCCCAGCACCAGCACGACGTCGTCGTCCACGAGCGCGGCCCGCTCGACCGCGTGGAGGCAACAGCTGAACGGCTCGATCAGCACCGCTTCCTCGTCGGGGATCGCCTCCGGAACGCGGTGCAGCTGGAGCTCGTGCGCCACCAGCTCGCGGCTCCACCCGCCGCCCGAGTCGCGGCAGTAGCCGGTTTGAATGCCGGCCGCGAGATCCCCCCGGACGACGTTCCGGCAGTGGCCGATCGCCCCCCGCTGGCAGGCGTCGCAGAGCGGGTCGAGCCCCCGCACGGCGCAGTGCAGCGGCGGAGCGAGCACCACCCGGTCGCCGGGCCGGACGCGGGTGACGGCGGCGCCGACGTCCAGCACCCGTCCCACCACCTCATGGCCGAAGACGAACGGCGTCGAGGTGAACGGGGAGAAGTAGGGCGTCCCCTGCGCCATGATGGTCGCCAGGTCCGAGCCGCAGATGCCGCTCAGCGTCGGCTGCACCCGCACCCAGGCCGGCCCCGGCAGCGTGGGGGGCTGGACGTCGGCCAGCCGCAGGCAGGCCAGGGGCGAGGTGGCGAAACCGCCCCAGCGCCGTCCCACCCAGCGCGTGGCGAGGTAGCGCGGCACGCTGCGGACGTACTGCAGGGCTTCCACGTCAGCGGCTCCCGCGCACGTCAGCGGCTCCAGCGATAGATGTCCCAGCCGCGAGCGGTGGCCAGCCGCCGCAGCCGGCCGGACGGATTGACCACCGCGGGGAGGCCCACCACCTCGAGCATCGGCACGTCGTCGAGGCTGTCAGCGTAGCCGCAGGCCCTCGCCAGATCGAGCCCCTCCCGTTCGGCGAAGGCGGAGATGGCGCGCGCCTTGTCCGCACCGGCCAGCGGGCCGCCGGCGAGCTCCCCGGTGTATTCGCCGCCCTCCTCCTCGAGCCGGGCGGCCAGCACGTCGGTCACGCCCAGCCGCTCGGCCAGCGGCGCGACGATCGGCTCCAGCGAGCCGGTGACCAGCACCACCCGGTCTCCCCGCTGCTGGTGGGCCGCCACCCGGGCGGCCCCCTGGGGATAGATCCGCGGTTCGACGTGGTCACGAAACAGCGTCTGCGCGGCGGTCCGCAGCGTGTCCGGCCGCCAGTGACGGTAGCCGCGGTAGAGCGCCCGTTGAAACGCCGCCCGGCTGACGGCGTCGAGCGCCAGGAAGTAGCCCACGCGCGGGAGGTAGCCGGCCGTCCACACGGCGCGCGCGGGAGCGGGACGGCCCGCCGTCCGGAGGGCGACGGCGTAACGCACGATGTTGCTCGCCACCAGCGTGCCGTCTACATCGAAGAACGCCGCCGTGGTCATCCAGTGGACGGGGTCTCGCCGGCGAACTGCTGGATCGCCGCGCGCACGTCGGCGGTGATCGCCCGGTAGCGCGCGTCCTGCGAAGCCCCGTCGGCGTAGGTGTCCATCGTGATCGGCTGGCCGAAGGTGACGGTCACCGGCAGGTGACGGGGCAGCGTGTTCCCCGGCGGCAGCGCGCCGAACGTGCCGCCCACGTAGACCGGGATGATCGGCACCCGGAGCTCCCAGGCGAGCAAGCCGAGCCCGGGCTTGAACGCCTGAATCGTTCCCGACCGGGAGCGGCTGCCCTCGGGAAAGATGAGCGCCGACTCGCCCCGGCTGATAATCGTCTTGACCATGCGCAACCCGGCCAGCGACGTCTCGGTGCGCTCCAGCGGCACGACATTGAGGAAGGTGCTGAAGAACCACCGCTTCATGGCGGTATCGAAGAAATAGTCGCGCGCGCCCAGCACGTGCAGTTGGCGCGCGGCGCTCGCTCCCCCGACACGCTCGACCGCGGCGAAGATGGCGGGGGCGTCGAGATGGCTCGCATGATTCGACGCCAGCAGGGAGGGGGGCGCCTCCGGCAGATGGTCGCCGCCCACCACCCGGAGGTCGAAATAGACACCGTAGAGGGATCGCAATCCCCGCCGGAAGCCGCTGAACAACGCCCGGTCGAGCGGGGAGCGCTCGGCGTGCCGGCGGGCGGACCGGAGCGCCGGGGGAGCCGCCGCGGGAGCCGCGCCCGTTTTCCGCGGCCGCGAGACGCGGGGGCGGTTCGCCGCCGGCGCATCCTTTGAGCCGGGCCCCGCGCCTGGCGCGTGGACGGCTTCGAGCAGCTGCCCGACCGTCTGGAGCGAGGTCGCCGCCTCGTCCGCCAGCGAGATGCCGAAGCGGTGCTCGAGGAACAGCAGCAGCTCGATGCCGAGCAGCGAGTCGAGCCCCAGCTCGTCGTACAGATGGCTTGCCGGGGTGATCTCGTCGACCGGAACGCGCGAGAGGCGGCTCAACTCAGCGATGACCTCCGCCTCGGGGGAGCCCCCGGACTCCAGCCCCGACGCGCGGGGCGTTTCCGCCGGGGCCGGCTCGCGCGCTCCCCGCCGCGCGTCCTGCAGCCGCCGCCGCACCGCGCCGCGATCGATCGCGCCGTCGTCGGTCACCGGTAACGGGTCGTCCCAGAGATGAATGTGCTGCAGCCGGTGGTAGCTCGGCAGCTCGCGCGCCACGACGTGAATCTCCCGCTGGATCAGCCGCCGCGCCTCGGCGGGATCCTCTCCGGCCACGGCGGCGGGATCCGGCACCACCACGGCGTGGATGTCCTCGGTCAGGCCGTTGCGGACGCCGAGCACGCACACGTCCTGGATCAGGGGGATCTCGCGGTAGATCGCCTCCAGGTCCGCCGGATAGACGTTCTTCCCGGCGCCGGTGACGATCACGTCCTTGATCCGTCCCGTGAGGTACAGGTAGCCGTCGGCATCCACCCACCCCAGGTCGCCGGTGTGGAACCAGCCGTCCACCATCGCCCGCGCCGTCGCCGCGGGATTCCGGTAGTAGCCCGCCATCAGGCTCGGGCTCCGCACGATGATCTCGCCGATCCCTTCACGATTCGTGTGGTAGAGCCGCAGCTCGACCCCGGGCAGCGGCTGCCCGGCCGAGCCACGGCGGCTGCGAAATTGCGGGTTCACCGTCAGCACCGGCGCCGTCTCGGTCAGGCCGTACCCCTCGTAGATCGGCAACCCCAGCGTACGGTAGGTGTCGTACAACTCGCCGCCGAGCGCGGAGCCGCCGCTCACCAGGATCCGGACCCGGCCGCCGAGCTCCGCGTGGGCGCGCGCGAAGAGCCGGCTGCCGATGTTGGTGCGGAACGTCCGCTCCCAGCGCCGGCTGAGCTGCTTCGAGGTGGTCATCAGGTTCGACCGCAGCGGGGAACGCGCCGAGCCGAGGACCCGCCGCTCGAGGTCGTCGCGAATCAGGGCGAACACCGTCGGCACCGCCTGCATCACGGTGGTGCCGGTCTCGCGCATCGTTTCGAGCAGGACCTTCGGCTTGAGCGAGCGGGCGTAGGTGATCGTGCCGCCGTAATACAGTGGGGTCAGGAACCCGCAGGTGAATTCGAGCGCGTGGTAGAGCGGCAGGACGGAGAGGAACTGATCGTGCTCGGCGACCGGCAGGTAGCGGCACACCCCGAACAAGTTGTTGAGGAAGTTCCGATGGGTGTGCATCGCGCCCTTGGGATCGACCGCGGTCCCGGTGGTGAAGATGATGGACGCCAGGTCATCGGCCTCGACCACCGCGGCGGGCGGAGCGTCCACCGCCGCGGGGGGCTGGGTGCTGCGGGGCAGCCCCTCGACCGCGAACGGCGCGCAGCGGGCGTTGACGTTCAGCAGCCAGATGGGCGCCTCGTCCCGCTCGTTCGCCTCCAGGCTCTCGGGCGGCAGCCGCCGGAATCCGGCGGCCGAGGCGAGGATCGCCCGCGCGCCGGTGAAGCGGGCCGTCGCCCACACCTCGCGGTGCCACGTCTGCGCGTCGAGCGGCACGACCACCAGCCCGGCCCGCGCCGCGCCCAGGTAGGCCGCCCCCCACTCGGGCTGGTTCTCCGAGAACAGGACCACCCGGTCGCCTCGCGTGAGGCCCAGCCGGCGAAAGTGGTCGGCGATGTCGCGCGCCGCGTCCCGCAGCTGGGCATAGGTCCACCGCTCCCACTGCCCGTCGCGCTGGATCTGGAGCGCCACGCGGTCCGGCAGCCGCGCGGCGGTGCCCTCGATCACGTCGCCGATCGTCGTGACGGCGGCCTCGTGGGCGGCGGCGGCATCGGCCACGGCCATCGTGCCCGCGCGCTCGATCTTGAGGATGTACTTCTTGATGCCCGCGATGTGGATGTGGATGTAGTGGCGCCAGTTGAGCCGGGTGACGTCGAACGGGTAGCGGCGCCGCTCGTCGGCCGAGAGGCCTTCGAACAGCCGCATCGTGTTCGCCACCTCGAAGCGGCAGTCGAGATTGAGGTACGGCTCGTACAGCTCGCCGTAGTAGAACAGCTTGTCGATCGCGGCCCGCGTCGCGGCCAGCCTGCGGCGCGCCTTCTGGGCCGGCTGGTCGAGCCCCGGCAGCGCGCTGAAGCGCTCGAGCAGCTTCTCGGTGCGGGCGAGCGGGAACGCCCGCCGCCGGTAGCGGCGGCGGAACGCCTCCTTGCCCGGGAACGTGAGCGGCTTGACCCGGATCGGCTCGCCCGCCTTGTCGAGCATCGGATTGGCGATGAAGTAGGCGACGATCAACTCGTGGAGCCGGCCCAGCGTGACCGGATTGCGCGAGCCGGTCGCGATCTGGTAGACCTGGACGCCGCCGCTCTCGGCGATGGCGGGAATGCTCGCCAGCATCGTGTTGACGACCATGTCCACCGGCACCAGGTCGAGCGTGACGGCGGGGTCGAGCGGCAGCTCGCGCAGCCGTCCCTTGCCGATCGCCGCGATCAGCGGGTCGGCCATCCGCAGGCCGTCGAGCCAGCCCGGGCTCGGCTCGGCCAGGCTGCTCTCGATGATCGCCGGGCGGGCGATGACGGTGGGCATCGTGCCGCGGGCGCGCAGCACCATCTGCTCGCCCAGCGCCTTGGTGTAGGTGTAGGTGTCGTTCCAGCCCCGCTCCCGCGCCCAGCGCATCCCCTCCTCGACCAGCCGGCGCTCGATCCAGCGGGCGCGCAGACTCTCGATCGTCTCCTTGCGGGGCACGTGCTTGCCGCCGCGCCGGGCCTTGCCCCGCTGGACGAGCGCGACCACCAGCTCGCGTCGCACCTCCGGGCTCTCGCCCCGCGCGCGGGCGGCCGCGATCAACGACCGGACGTGGGCGATGTCGCGCTCGGGGTCGGAGAAGCGGCGCACCGGGAACGCTTCATCCATCTGGTCGGGATGGGCGTGATGGTGAATCGTCTCGGGAATCGTTTCATTGGTCGCCCCGCTGACGTACGCGGTCGAGACGTGAATCAGGATCGCGTGATCGCACGAGGCGGCGAAGGCCGCCACCCGCGCCGCGCCCAGCGTATTGAGCTCGAGCGCGTCATCGAGGGGCGCGTCGAACGAGACCACCGCGGCGCTGTTGATGAGGACGTCGACGGTCCGCCGCAGGCGCAACGCGTCGTCGTCGCTGAGCCCGAGGCCTTCCTGCGAGACATCGCCCGCCACGGCGACGACCTTTTCCGCCAGGAACGACTCGAACGCGTCGCCGTGGCGCAGCCGCAGGCGGTCGAAGACGCTCGATGGGAAGAACTCGCGGCGCAGCCGCTCGTCGGCGGTCTGGACCGCCCCGCCGAATGGCCGCTTGGGGCGAATCAGCAGGTGGATAAGCCCCACGTCGGGAGCGGTCCAGAGGATCTTCTCTACCAGCGGCTGGCCGAGAAACCCCGTCGCCCCCGTGATCAGCAGGGTGCGGCCCGAGAGGTAGCTGGCGATCCGGTCCATCGCGCGGCTCAGGCCGCGGCCCGCCCGACCACGAGGCGGACCCCGCCGGGGATGACCGAGGCCTCCACCGGCGTCGACCCGCACAGGTCCCCGTCGAACATCTTGGGCAACGACTCGTCGGTTTCGATCCGTACCGTCCGGGACCGGTAGACGGCGAAGCTGGGGTGATCGAAATGCCGCCCCCAGTACGCTTTCGGGAAGTTGAGCATGAGACTCAGCCGGCCGATCCGCTCGACCACCACGACGTCGAGCACGCCATCATCCACCGCCGCCTGCGGCGCCATGTGGAGTCCGCCCCCGGTGTAGGGGGTGTTCTGGACCAGCACCGCGACGGCGTCGAGCTCGATCGTCCGGTCGTCGAGGGTGATGCGCATCGGGATGGCGCGCAGCCGGTGGAGTCCCTGGTACACCGCGACGAAGAACGCCGGGGAGCCCTTGAGCCACGTCATGGTGTTGGTGGCCGCGGCGACGACCGAGGGAAAGCCGAGGCCCAGCACCGAAATGAAGTGCCGGTCCCGCTCGCGGCCCACGTCGATCGGACGGGACGCGCCGGTCAGCGCGACCTCGAGTCCGGCCTCGAGGTCATTGATCGGCAACCCCAGGCTGCGGGCGACGTCGTTGCCGGTTCCCATGGCGATGACGCCGAGCTCGATGTCGGAGCCGACGATCGCGTTGACGACCTCGGCGATGGTGCCGTCCCCGCCCATGACCGCGAACCGGGGATGGCCGCTGGCGACTTCGCGGCGCGCCAGCTCGGTCGCATGCCCCGGGCGCTCGGTGCAGACGACGGTGCAGTCCAATCCGCGCTGCTCGATCCCCCGCCGCAGCGCCTCGACGCGCCGGCCACCGCTTCCATGGCCGGCGCGCGGATTGGAGAGGATGACCATGCGGAGCGGAAACTAGGCCAACGCTGGCGCCGGCGCGACCGCTCCGGCAGGGTTACGCCCCGGCCTCTTCAGCCGGCTCGACCTCGGTCGGCTCGGCGTCGGTTTCGGCCTCGACTGCGGCCGCCACCGGCACCATGATGTGAGCGTAGGGCGTCCCCTTCCACATCACGTAGGGACCCGCGGCCGGATCGGCGGACACCGCCTCGAGCTGCGCCGCATCGGGCGTGATGATCATCACGTGGGGCCCCGCGACGACCCAGTCGGCGCCCTCCGTCGGCGCGGTGGCGTAGGGATCGGTCAGGCTGGCCCCGGCGTCGCCCTGGAGCATGTAGGCCAGGCCGATCTGGGTGATCGCGGGCTCCGTGTGGCCCTGCCAGGCCGCCGCCCACGACTGAAACGCCGAGTCCAGGCACATCGGGTCGGGGCCGCCGGTTGCGGGGTTGTCGGGCATGCAGACCCAGCCATTGGTGCCGGCCCGCAACTCGGCCATCTCGCCGCCATCCGCGGTGGGCCAGTCCATCACCGCCGCGCCCGCCGTGATGTCCTGGGGGCCGGCGCTCATCGCCTCGGCGATCCGCCACTCGGGCGTGCCGGGGACAGGGCCCTCGGCCGCCGGCCCGGCGGTCTCGGTGGCGGTCGTCGCCGTTTCCTCGGCCGGCTCCGCACAGGCGAGAGCCATGACGCACAACAGCGCGGGAAGCATCGTCCAGCGTGACATGCGAACCTCCTCTGGTGATGGGGGAAACGTCCAGGCTACTTCAGCGATTGTAGCCAACCCGCGGCGGGGAGTAAAGTGGTCGCGGCGGCTCCGGCCGCGGCATAGGTTGGCGGGGTGGACGTGATCGTCATCGGCGGCGGGTTGATCGGCTGCACGGTCGCCCGAGCGCTGGCGCGGACGGGCCGCCGGGTGGTGGTGTGCGATGCCGGTCCGGGGCGTGCCGGTGCGGCCTCCCGCGCCGCCGCCGGCATGCTCGCGCCCCAGATGGAGGATGCGCTGGGGCTGCTCGCCCCACCCGGGGCGCCCGCTGCCCGGCTGGCGATGCTGGCCCTCTGCCTCGCCAGCCGGGAACGGTTCGGCGCGTTCCGCGAGGCCCTGGCGGCGGAGTCGGGTGAGGCCATCCCGCTGGTGACGGCCGGCACCCTGGTGGTCGCGCGGGGGGAGGCGGAGCGGGCCGAGCTCGAGCGAGCGGCCGCCGCGCAGGTCGCCCTCGGCTTGCACGCGGCGATGCTGAGCGGCGCCGAGGCGCGCGGGCTCGAGCCCGGACTCGCGCCGGACCTGGCCGGCCCGCTGTGGCTGCCCGACGACCACCAGGTGGATGCGGCGCAACTGACAGTGGCCGCCGCCGGCGCCGCCCGCAGGGAACCGCGGATCGCGTTTGCCGGTGACGTCACCGAGCTCCTCTCCGCCGCCGGCCGGATGACCGGCGTGCGGTGCGGCGCGCGTCAGCTCGCGGCCCGGCAGGTGGTGGTTGCGGCGGGCGCCTGGAGCGGCGCGCTGGCCGGCCTGCCGCTGCCGCTGCCGGTGCGGCCGGTCAAGGGCCAGATGCTGGCGCTCCAGCTCGGCGCCGCGCCGCTGGTCCGGACGGTGGTCGGGCGTGCGGTGTACGCCGTGCCGCGCGGTGACGGGCGGGTGCTGCTCGGCGCCACGGTCGAGGAGGCGGGCTTCGACGTCGCGGTGCGACCCGCCGCGAGCGAAGCGCTGCACGCCCACGGGGCCCGGCTGCTGCCCGCCCTGGCGGCGGCCCCGCTGCTCGACTCCTGGGCGGGCCTCCGGCCGGGGACCCCGGACGGCCTGCCCATCCTCGGCGCGGACCCGGAGATCGAGGGGCTGTTTTATGCCACCGGCCATTTTCGAAATGGCATCCTGCTGGCCCCGATCACCGGTGACGTGCTGACCGCCGCGATGGCGGATACGCCGTTCCCACTGGACGTGACCCCGTTCTCGGTGGCCCGCTTTCGCCGCGACCCCCGGGGTGACGAGCGCGCTTCCGTTGTTGGTACGACATAGTACTAATCCCTGCCAGATGGTTGGCCGGCACCCGCCGACGCCCCTACCTTGGGCCTCCCTCGGAGCCGCAGGGTTCCCAGCATGCCACTCGTGCGAGAGGCCGCCCGCGCATGACCCTGTCCACCGTGACCGTGCAGCATCTGGGCGAAGTCCCGTATCGTGACGCCAGGGAGCTCCAGCGCCAGCTGGTGGTGGAGCGCGCGGCGGGCCGGATCCCCGACACGCTCCTTTTCCTGACCCACCCCCCCGTGATCACGCTCGGCCGGCGCGCCAGCCGCGCGCATCTGCTGGCGTCCGGGACCGAGCTCGAGCGGCGCGGCGTGGAGGTCATCGAGACCGACCGGGGCGGGGATATCACCTTTCACGGTCCGGGACAGCTGATCGGGTACCCCATCATCGATCTGACCGCGCGGGGCCGGGATCTGCATCGGTATCTGCGCGACGTCGAGGGCGTCCTGATCCGGGCGCTGGCGGGCTTTGGACTGACGGGTGAGCGCCAGCCCGGCTGCACCGGGGTCTGGGTTGGCGGCGAAAAGGTCGCCGCTATCGGGGTCCGGGTGGCGCGGTGGGTGGCGTGCCACGGGTTCGCGCTCAACATAGAGACCGATCTGTCGTACTTCGATCTGATCGTGCCCTGCGGGCTGGCCGGCCGGCGGGTCACGTCACTCGCGGCGTTGCTCGGCCGTGCTCCGGCCATGGACTCGGTCCAGGCCGCTGTGGCCAGCGCCTGGGCCGAAGAGTTCGCCGCGCCGCTGGAAGTGGCCGCGTGACCGCCCCGGGGGTCGGCGCCGCACGGCCCGCGCCGGTCGCTCCCCGGGAGCGCCGCCCCGAGTGGCTCAAGATCCGGGCGCCGGGCGGCGCCGCCTACGTCGCCGTCAAGGAAGCCGTCAGCTCGCGCGGGCTCCACACCGTCTGCGAGGAGGCGCGCTGCCCCAACATCGCCGAGTGCTGGGGCCACGGGACCGCCACCTTCATGATCCTGGGTGATACCTGCACTCGCGGGTGCCGCTATTGCGCCGTCAACAAGGGGATGCCCACCGAGCTCGATCTCGAGGAGCCGGCCCGGCTCGCCGAAGCCGTTGTCCAGATGGGGCTCGGCTATGTCGTCATCACGTCAGTGGACCGGGACGATCTCGCCGATGGCGGGGCGGCGCTGTTCGCCGAATGCATCGACCGGATCCGCGCCGCCGCCCCGGCGACGACGGTGGAGGTCCTGATTCCCGATTTCCGGGGCGGCGCCGAAGCCCTCCAGACCGTGCTCGCGGCCGCGCCGGACGTCCTCAATCACAACATCGAGACGGTGCCGCGGTTGTATCGCCGGGCCCGCGGGGGAGGCGTCTACGCCACCTCGCTCGCGCTGCTCGAGCGCGCGCGGACGCTCGCGCCCGGGATGGTCACCAAGACGGGGATGATGCTGGGTCTCGGCGAGGAGCCGGACGAGGTGCTGGCCGTGCTGCGCGACCTGGTCGAGCGCGAGGTGGACATTCTGACGCTGGGCCAGTACCTGCAGCCGTCGGGGTGGCATCTGCCCGTCGCCCGGTTCGTCCCGCCCGACGAGTTCGCCGCGCTCGCCCGCGCCGGCGAGGCGATGGGGTTCGCTCATGTCGAAGCCGGGCCGCTGGTGCGGAGCTCCTACCGGGCCGATCGCCAGCTGCTCCAGAGCCGCCGCGCCGGCCGCCGGCGCCCGTCCCTCACGGAGGCCTGAGATGGTCGAAAAGGAGAAGCGCCCGCGCCGCAAGCCCGCCGCGCCCGACCTCTCGACCTCCACCGGGGACGAAGCCGAAGCCGCGGCCCAGGCGGAAGCCGCGCCGGCGGACGTGAAGGGGAAGCACCAGCGCGAGCAGGAGTCCGCCGAGGCCAAGGCGACCGCGGTCGACCGGGCCTTCCCGGAGAAGTACCGCCTCTCGGGCGAGATGGACGGGTGCGACGCGGCCGGCCAGCGCGCGCTGTTCGAGCGGCTCGTGCTCACGCGCGAGTTCGACGCCCGGATGCGGAAGCTGTTCCGCCAGGGGCGCTTCGAGGGCACGTTCTATTCCCAGATCGGCCAGGAGGCGTGCGACGTCGTCATCACCTGGCAGATGGAGCGAGCGGACTTCGTCGGCCCGTCGCACCGCGACCTCGGTGCCTCGGTGGGGAAGGGCGTGCCACTGAAGTTCCTCGCGTCCCAGGTCTACAACCGGGTGGATTCTCCCGACGGCGGCCGTTACACCGCGTGCCACTACTGGCACCCGGACTATGGCATCATGAATCCCTCGACCTCGATCTGCATGAACTGGATCGCGGCGACGGGCGCCGCCTTCGGCTTCAAGATGCTGCGCACGGGGAACGTCGCGGTCGCCTTCTGCGGCGACGGCGCGACCGCGCACGGCGACTTCCACGAGGCCTGCAACTTCGCCGGCGTCCACCGGCTGCCGATCGTCTACGTTGTACAAAATAATTTGTGGGCCGAGTCGCTGCCGCTCAGCCTGACCACGGCGCTCACCGACCTCAGCCACCGCGCCGACGCGTTCGGCTTCCCCGGCGTGTCCATCGATGGCAACGACGTGGTCACGGTCTACAACACCACCCGTGAGGCGCTGGCCCGCGCCCGGCGCGGCGACGGGCCGACGCTGATCGAGATGAAGACGTACCGCTGGTTCGGCCATTCCGATATCGATCCGGCCGACTACCGCTCGGACGAGGAAGTCGCGCAGTGGATGGAGAAGGATCCGCTGCCCCGGTTCGAGGAGTACCTGAGCGAGCGGGGCATCCTCGACGGCAAGCAGCTGGAGGAAATCCGCGAGCGCGTTCGCAGCGAGATCGAGACGGCGGTGGATTTCGCGGAGAACAGTCCGCGCCCGGAGCCCGATTCGTATCTCACGCACGTCTACGCCGAGTCCTACCCGGGATTCCGGGTGACCGGGCCCTGATGGCGCGGCTCACCTACATCGAGGCGATCAACCGCACGCTCCACGAGGAGATCGCGCGGGACGAGACGACGTTCCTGATCGGCGAGGACGTGGGGATCTACGGCGGCGTCTTCAAGGCCACCAGGGGACTGCTCGAGGAGTTCGGCCCCGAGCGGATCATCGACAGCCCGATCTCCGAGTCGCTGATCGCCGGTATGACGGTGGGGGCGGCGATGGTCGGCTGCCGGCCGCTGCCGGAGATTCAGTTCGCCGACTTCATCACGCCCGCCTTCGACCAGATCGTGCAGCAGGTGGCGCGGTACAACTGGCGGACGGCGGGGCGCTACCCGATGCCGGTCACGATCCGCTGCCCCTACGGCGGCGGGGTCGGGGGCGGGGTCTTTCACTCGCAGTCGGTCGAGGCGTGGTTCATGAACACGCCGGGGCTTGTCATGGTCGCGCCCGGCACGGTGCGCGACGCGGCCGGCATGCTGCGGGCGGCGATCCGGAGCAACGATCCGGTGCTGTTCTGGGAGCACAAGAAGCTGTATCGCTCGCTCAAGGACGATCTGACCGACGGTGAGGAGCTCATCACGCCGATCGGCCACGCGTCCGTGGCCCGGGAGGGCAGCGACGTCACCGTGATCGCCTTTGGCTACATGTACCAGCTCTGTCTCCAGGCCGCCGAGTTGCTGGCGGGGGAGCAGATCAGTGTGGAGGTGGTGGATCTCCGGACGCTGCTGCCGCTCGACGTCGACACGATCGTCTCGTCGGTCAAGAAGACCGGCCGCGCGGTGATCGTGCACGAGGCGCCGCGAACGGGTGGCATCGGCGGCGAGATCGCGGCCCTCATCGCGGAGCACTGCTTCTGGGAGCTCGATGCGCCGCTCGTCCGGGTGGCGGGCTATGACACGTCGTTCCCGGCCGCGTCGAGCATGGAACTGCATTATATGCCGACGGTGGAGCGAATCAGCGCCGCGCTCCGCTCCACCGCCCAGGTCTGAGAGCGGGGAAGCCTTCCGATGCCGCTGGAAATCAAGGTCCCGTCGCTCGGCCAGAGCGTTCCCGAAGCAACGATTGGCAAGTGGCTCAAGCAGGTGGGCGATGCGGTCGCGGCGGATGAGCCCGTCGTCGAGCTCGAGACCGACAAGATCAATCTCGAGGTCACCGCCTTCAAGGCCGGGACGCTGGCCGAGATCCGCAAGGAATCCGGCGCCACCGTCGCGGTCGGCGAGGTGCTGGGGCTGATCGCGCAGGAGGGGGAAGCCGCCGGGGCGCCGGCGGAGAAGCCCGCGGAGAAGCCGGCCGAGCCGGCGAAGGAAGCGCCCGCGGCCGAGCCCGAGGGGGAGTCCGCGGAGAAGGCCGCCGCAGCGGCTCCGGCCGACGCTGAACCGGCAGCGAAAGCACCCGCGGCCAAATCCCCCGCAGCGGCCGCCAGGCCCGCCACCACCGCCAAGCCCGCCGCCGGTCGTCGCGCCGCCGTGATCCCGGATGACATGCAGACGTCGCCGGCCGTTCGTCGCCTCGCTCGCGAGAACCACCTCGACCTGTCGGAGATCGCCGGCTCGGGAAAGGGCGGCCGGGTGACCCGCGAGGATGTTACCGCGTACCTCGAAGC
>JBHENR010000122.1:0-2814 GCA_046262555.1 Gemmatimonadota bacterium
GAGCAGGACCGCCTCGACGTGCTGGTGCTGGTCCTGGCCGCCGCCCAGGTCTCCGACTGGGCTCCGGTCTGGAAGCAGCCGCTCGACAAGGGCCGCGCGTTCATCGAGGCCTGGCTCTGGCCCCACCTGACGACCGCCTGGCACGGCGCCAGGGCGATGGCCGCGCAGGGCTCCGGTCTCATCGTCGAGATCACCGACGGGGAAACGATCGGTTACCGCGGGCCGTTCTTCTACGACCTCGTTCGGACCGCGCTGGTGCGGCTGACGTATGGGCTCGCCGAGGAGCTGGCGCCCAAGGGCGTGACCGCGCTCGCCATCACCCCCGGCTTCATGCGCACCGAGACCGTGCTCGGCGTGCTGGGTGCGACCGAAGAGAACTGGCGCGAGGTCGCCGAGACCAACGCCATGGCCCGGCGGTTTCGGCTCAGCGCCTCGGAGACGCCCAGCTTCGTCGGGCGGGCGGTGGCGGCGCTCGCCGCCGACCCGGCGGTCGCCTCGAAGACGGGCAGGCTCTACAGCTCCTGGGGGCTCTCCGAGGAGTACGGCTTCGCCGACGTCGATGGCGGGCAGCCGCACTGGGGACGGGCCTTCAAGAAGCACGTGGAA
Source organism: Gemmatimonadota bacterium (assembly GCA_046262555.1). Taxonomy (GTDB): domain Bacteria; phylum Gemmatimonadota; class Gemmatimonadetes; order JACCXV01; family JAHWKZ01; genus JBHENR01. The sequence continues at coordinate 607 of JBHENR010000122.1, forward strand.
GAAAATCCCTACGCCGGGGCGGCGACGCCGGTCACCTGGCAGGTTGCGTCGGCGACATGAGGAATATGGTCCTTCTGTGGGACCACGCGAGGCGGTAGATTGGACTCGATGATTCGCCCCTCCCCGCTCCTCGACGATCTGCAACGCCGCTGGGCGCGCGATCATCTCGGCACGCTCGACTATCCGGCGACGCTGGCGATCTTCGCCGCCCTGTGGCAGGAGGCCCGGACGCTGAATCCGGACTTTCCGGGCGACTGGCGGGAGGATCTCGCCCCGGACTTCGCCGTCGCCCGCGCGGTGAATGGCCTCCCGCCCACTCCCTGACTTCGAGGGACTGATCGGACGCGTCGCGCGCGAGCTCTCAACGCGCGAGCTGCCCTTCATGTTGATCGGGGGGCAGGCGGTGCTCCTCCACGGCGAGCCCCGACTCACGCAGGATATCGACGTCACGCTCGGCGTGTCACCGGACCGATTGGACGAGGTCCTCCAGGTGGTGCGCGCCGCCGGACTCACGCCCTTGCCGGAGGATCTGGAACCCTTCGTGCGCGAGACGTTTGTCCTTCCGGTTGCGGAAAAGGACACCGGCTTGCGCGTCGACTTCATCTTCTCCTCCACACGATACGAGGCCCTGGCGATCGGTCGCGCGGTGCGGGTCGAGATCGGGGGGCAGTCGGTGCCGTTCGCTACGGCGGAAGACCTCATCCTCCACAAGCTGTTCGCCGGGCGCCCGCGGGACCTGGAGGATGCCGCCGGCGTCATCCGCAGGAAGCGGGATGAGCTGGACTGGGACTACCTGAAGCGGTGGGGCGACGAATTCGCGGCGGTGGCCGGGCGCGAGGCCATGCCGGAGCAGATCGAGCGGCTGAAAAGCACCGCCTAGCCCAGCTCCGCCAGCGCCGGCTCGTCCTCGTACATCGTGTCGATCAGGGCGGCGTACTTCTCCTCGATGACGCGGCGCCGCACTTTCAGCGTCGGCGTCAGCTCGCCGGCCGCCAGCGTCAAATCCTCGGGCAGCAGTCGGAACGTCTTGAGCGACTCGTACGACGCCTTGCCGGCGTTGATGCCGGCGAGCACCTCGTCGTAGAGCTTCCGGACCGGCTCGCTGGCCAGGAGCGCCGCACGGTCGGCCGCCGGCAGATTCTGTGACGCCGCCCAGGCGGTGAGGGTGTCGTAGTTGGGCACGAGCAGCACCGCCACGTACTTGCGGCGGTTGCCGACGACCACCGCCTGGCTGACGTAGCGCGACAGCTTGATCGCGTTCTCGAGCGGCTGCGGCGCGACGTACTTCCCGCCCGACGTCTTGATGAGGTCCTTCTTGCGATCGGTGATGGTGAGGTAGCCGTCGGCGTCGAGAAAGCCGATGTCGCCGGTCCGGAACCAGCCGCCCTCGGTCATCACCTCGGCCGTCTTCTCGGGCAGCCGGTAGTACCCCTGCATGATGTTGGGCCCGCGGACGAGGATCTCGCCGTCGCCACCGGGCCGTTCCGGGTCGGGCTCGATCCGCACCTCGACGTTGGGAATCGGCCGGCCGACGGTCCCGAACCGGAGCTCCTCGAACGTGTTGACGGCGATCACCGGACTCGTCTCCGTCAGACCGTACCCTTCCATGTTGGGGATGCCGGCGGCGTAAAAGAAGCGGGCGATGGCGGGCGCCAGCGGCGCCCCGCCGGAGACGAAGAACCGCAGCCGCCCCCCCGTCCGGGCCCGGATCTTGGTGAACACCAGCCGGTCGGCGAGGCGGTACCGCAGCGCCAGCCAGAGCCCGAGCGGCCGGCCGTCCGCACGCCGGTTCGCGGCCGCGATCCCCACCCGCCGGGCCCAGAAGAACAGCGTCTTCTTCATGCCGCCGGCCGCGCTCGCCGCCTGCAGCATGCCGCTGTACATCTTCTCATACAACCGCGGCACGCTGGTCATCACGGTGGGCCGCACCTCGCCCATGTTCTGAATGACGGTGTCGATCGACTCGGCGTAGGCGATCGAGACCCCGGCGTGGATCATGATGTAGTAGCCGGCCGTCCGCTCGAAGCTGTGGCAGAGCGGCAGAAACGACAGGTGCGTGTCGCCGTGCACGATCGCCAGCCGCTGCAGCGAATCGATCACGTTGGACACCAGGTTGCGGTGCGACAGCATCACGCCCTTGGGCTGACCCGTCGTGCCTGACGTGTAGAGAACGGTGGCGGTGTCGTCCGGCTGGATGGCATCCAGCCG
>JBHENR010000123.1:0-5303 GCA_046262555.1 Gemmatimonadota bacterium
CGGTGGACCCGGCCACGCGCCGGCTGACCGGCCACGAAACGATTCGCTACACCAACGCGTCGCCCGACACGCTGCCGCTCGTGATCTTTCATCTGTATCAGAACCTGTTCGGCGAAACCGCCATGCGGGGGCGGCCGGTGCCAATCACCGGGGGCCTCACGCTGACGGCGCTGGCGGTGGACGGCGCAGCGCGAGAGGTGGATCCCGCCGACCAGACCCAGACGATGCTGCACGGCACGGTCATGGCCGTTCGCCTGCCGCAGCCCCTGCTTCCAGGCGCCTCCACGACGTTCACGATCGACTGGCACTTCACCATTCCCGCGGGCGAGGGCGTGCCCCGGATGGGGATGGTGGACGCGACCACCGGCCAGATCGCCCAGTGGTATCCGCAGATCGCCGTCTACGATGATCTCGTGGGCTGGGACACGCGCCCCTACCTCGCCAACGGGGAGTTCTACCTCACCTACGGCACCTTCGACGTCGCGGTCACCGCCCCAGCGGGAACGATCGTCCAGGGAACCGGCACGTTGATGAACCCGGCGGACGTGCTCCCCAAGGCGATTCGCGCCCGGCTCGCCGACGCCGCCGACGGCGACGACATCGTCCATGTCGTGACGGAAGCCGATTTCGGTCCCGGCAAGGCCACGCGGGGCCGTGCGGGCGAGACGCTGACGTGGCGATTCCATGCCGAGAACGTGCGCGACGCCGCGTTCGCCTTCAGCGATCATTATCTGTGGGACGCCACCAGCGCTCTGGTGGACGCGGCGAGCGGCCGCCGGACGCTGGTCCACGCGCTCTTCCGGCCGGCCGCGACGACGTGGATCGAGTCGGCGCGGATGACGCAGGACGCGATCGAGACCTTCAGCGTGAACGTGTACCCCTACGCCTACCCCCAGATCTCCAGCAGCGAGGGACTGGTCGGCGGGATGGAGTACCCGATGATCGTCTTCGTCCGGAACTTCGACACCCCGCGGACGACCCAGGAGGTAATCGCTCACGAGCTCGGTCACGAATGGTTCCCGATGATGGTCGGCTCCGACGAGACGGCGTATGCCTGGATGGACGAGGGGGTCAATACCTACATCACGATCTTCGCCAACGAGCACTACGATCCGGCATCGCCCGAGCGGGCCGACGTACGTCAGGCGTACCGGGCGTACACGACCCAGACCAACACCGGGTTCGATCTTATGGACACCCCGGATGCGATCGCGGTGGGCGGGGGCAGCGTCGGCGTGCTCGGCTACCGCCACCCCGCCACGGCGCTGCTGGCGCTACGGGCGGTGCTGGGCGATTCGACCTATGACCGGGCCCTCACCACGTACACCGAGCGGTGGCTCTCCAAGCATCCCGCGCCGTACGATTTCTTCAACACGTTCGAGGACGTGGCGGGGCAGGACCTCGACTGGTTCTGGGTGCCCTGGTTCTTCGGGCCGGCGATTAGCGATCAGGCGGTGGACTTCGTCGAGACCCACCAGATGGGCGGCACCCACGTCGTGATCACCGTGCGCAACGACGGCACCGTGCTCTCGCCGATCAAGGCCCGGGTCACCACGGCGGGCGGCGCCACGGCCTGGGCGGAAGCGCCGGCCTCGATCTGGTTCGAGGGCAAGAAGCTGGTCAATGTCGAAGTGACGGTGGAGGGCGAGGTCGCCCGCGTCGAGCTGGATCCGGAGGGACACTTCGCCGACGTCGATCCGTCGGATGACGCGTGGACGCCGTAGGGCTAGTAGCGGGCTCCTACAACTTGATAGGTACGGGCGGCGGCATCCCAGGCCAGCCAGAAGGTGGCCGGGCGGGGTGCCCAGTCGCCGTCCGGCGCCCGGCGCCACACTTCGAGCCGGGTATGCGCGTGCTCCGGATCCGCGCTTCCGATGCTCGCCGGAAAGGGCAGGGGAATCCGGGGCGCGTTCACCGTTCCCTCTGCGTTCACATCAGGATCGGGGGCCTCCCAGCTGAAGTTGTAGCGGTACTGCTGCGCCCCCCCGAAATACTGGAGCCAGAGATCCTCGAAGACGAGCGCCCCGCCCTCGATGCGCGGCCGCTCGAGCGGTGAGACCTCCCCGAACCAGTAGCGGCCGATGGCGTCCCGCCGGGCCTTGAGTCCCTTGAGGATGTAGGCCCTGGCGGACGCGTCCGACCACTCGGTGGCGTCCACCGCCCGGGTGAGCTGCGCGTCAGTGAACGACATGACGATCTTGGCGCCCCAGTACCCATCGCGCGCGTCCCGGTTGTCGAACGCCGGGTTGGGCATGTTGGGACGCCAGTTCCCGGGTTCGAAAATCGCGTCCGAATAGTAGCCGATCGAGGCCGGATGGCTCGAGTCGGCCAGCGTCTGCCACGGCGCCTGGTAGAACCCGAGCGAGACGAACCGCTTGCCGATCATGTTGAGATCAAAATCATTCTCCGTGCCATGCCGCGGCACGTGAGCGTGGACCCCGCCGGAGCTGAGCGCCGCGCCGTTGTCGAGCATGTAGTGCCTGAGATAGCCGAACCGCCGCCCCTCCTCTGGATCCTCGGGACTCTTCGGGTCGAGCACAAACATGTCGAGCGTGTTGCCCTGCTTGGTGTCGACCTGGTTGATCCACGACGCAATCACATAGTAGCCGCGCAGCTCGCGCCGGTGCTCGTGATCGATCACGTCGTTGGGATCGTCAGGCCGGGTCTTCTGATAGGAGAACGGCCCCTTCGGGGTGCCCTTCAGAAACTTGCTCGCCAGCGCGCGGATCGTGCCGTCGGCCTGACGCGGGTAGATGTCGAGGAAGTGCTTGCGGAACACGTCGATGGTGAGCTCTTCTCCCTCATCCTCCGCCCCGACTTCATAGTTGACCACCTCGTCGTCCACCATCACGAAGATCTCGGTCCCTTCGTCGAGGTCGAGGACGAGCTTCTCCGGGTCGAGCGCAAAGACATAGTTCTCCGGCGTGTGGTAGCCGGCGGCCCAGACGAGGTTGGTCGCCAGCACGTCGGCACCGGTGGCCATCTCCGGCAGGTCGGGCGGGTCAAACTTGATGAGGTACCGGTCGCCGGCGGCGTCCTTGATGAAGAAGCCGGGATTGACGCCCTCGGCCTTCAGGTCTTTCACCTCCACCGGACCGGACTGATCCGGGCCGTCGCCGGTGTGGGAACCCCGATACACCGCGTCCGGCGCGAGCGCCTCCACGCCGTTACGATTGGTGAACCAGGTAGAATTGACCACCCCGTCCCAGACGTCGGCGTTGAGCGCCGGCGGCGGGCCGGCGAACTGGCGATTCAGGTCCACCCCCTGGGCGAGCGGGCGGAAGATGGCGTGGTGGAGCGCGTCGTAGACGAGACTCGCCTCGCGCTCCTCCGGCTCCCAGATGGCGAGCGTGTCGGCCATCGCCTTCGGCTGGTACTCCCAGGGCCGGATGGCGTGGGAAGCGCAGGCCGAGGTGAGCGCCGCGACAGCAAGCACGAGGAGGGCCGCCCGGCACATCACGGCAGGGCCGTCCAGTAGTCATCGAGGCTGAAATTGATCCGCAGGCCTTCCTCGCTGCGACCAAGCCCCATCCGAAAGACGTGGCTGTCCTTGAAGAAGGCGTGGATCTCGAAGCCGTAGGACGTCTTCAGGTCGCCGAACCCCAGTTCCAGATCATCAAAGTCGTGGCCGACGTTCCCCCCCTCGAGGAAAATGGCGGTCTCGAGCACGGCAGCGGTCTCCGGATTCTGCGACTGCTCCTGCCAGATCCGGTAGCGGTACTCGACCGCGCCGAAGGCGGCGGCCCGGTCGCGCCAGCGCCAGGAGTTGTAGCCCCGCAGGTGATCCGACCCGCCGAGCCGCGGCAGGTACTGGAAGGGGATCTCGCTCTCGTCGTCGGGCTCCGACCGCTGCGCCTCGACTTTGGCCGAGAGGATGTGCCACTCGCTCCCCAAGGGGAAGTGAACCTGCCCGTGGCCTCCATACGTCAGCCAATTGAGATCAAGGTCGTTGAGGGACTGATAGCGTTCGGCCGAGGCCTGCAGCAGCACGCCGCGCGTCGGGTGGCCGGGCGCGTCGCGCCAGTCGAGGACGACGGTGGCGCCGGGAACGAGGAACTCCTGCCGCGGGACCTGCGTGCCGGGGAACCGATCGACCGTGTCGATGTGTTCATGCTGGCGGCCGCCGAAAACGAACGACTTCTCGTAGCCCAGCTGGAGCGTGCCCCACACGCCCGTCCGCTCCGGCAGGCTCGCCACCGCGCGCGCGCCGTAGGTCTCCCAGGCGAAGTCGGACCGGTGGTGCTCCGACGCGTCGGGGCCGAGGCCCCAGAACTCGTCCATCGTATCGAGATCGTAAAACCCCGTGATGCGGAACGCGGGCAGGGTATCGGGATCGTTCCACCCCGCGTACGCCTCGTACCGCTGATACAGCCGGTAGGTCGCCTTGGCGGTAGCGCCGAATTTCAGGCCCCGCGGATTGATGAGCTCGTTGTGGGCGCCAAGGCCCAGGCCCCACATGCCGGATCGCGTCCCGATCGAGCCAAAGGTGAGCTGGTAATGCTTCGGCGCGCAGGCCTGTGACGAGCGGGCGGAGAGCCCGGCCGAGAAGCTGCCGCACTGGGACTCGAGCCGCTGGGCGCCCATCAGAACGCCTTTGCCGAGCAGCTCGAACGGCCCGCGCAACACCGCGCCCACGAAGCCCAGCAGTTCCTCGCCGTGGCTGCGATCGGGGCGGGGCGGCGCCTGCGGTCGCAGCGGATGCTCGGCCGGCAGGACGGGGGACGGCGCGCCGGGCGGCGCGGCGGGCGGATCCTGGGCGGCAGCGGGAAGCGCCAGGACGAGCGAGCCGGCCAGGACGAGCAGAGCGAAAACGGCGCGCAACAGGCCTCCTCGGATGACGGCAGAGCGGCCGGCCTCACCCCTCCGAGAGGGGCCCGGCGTTTGGGCGCGGGCAATGTACGGCGGCGGGGGGCGGCGGTCTACCACGAGGCCGCGCCGAGCGTACCTTTCGCACTATGAGTGGCGTGACGATGGACTGGGAGCCGCGGGCGCAGGACACCCTGCGAAAGCTTATGCTGCAGCTCGACAAGCGGCTGCGGGAGGCGCACGAGACGCGGGCGCTGGAGGCCGCCGAGATCCACGCCCGGGCGCACGGCATGCGGGTCGTGAATGCTGACGCCGCGGCCGTCGGCTTCGTCAAGGCCGCCTCGTCCAACGACAAGCCCGCCGTCAAGACCGCGCTCCGCCGCGTCGGCCTCAATCCCGAGCGGTACGAGGACTTCTTCTAGGTACGTCCGGTTCTAGCCCGGCGTCCGGCCGGCCGTGTATCTTCGCCGGTCCTCTTCCGGTGGGGCCTGTAGCTC
>JBHENR010000124.1:0-4898 GCA_046262555.1 Gemmatimonadota bacterium
GATCTACGGCGACGAATCGAGCCACATCCGCCCGTGGCCCCACATCGTCGGCTTCGTGCGGACGGCGCTCCGGCTTCGGCGCCGGTTGCGCGCGGTCCGCTAGGCGCCGCGCCCGCTCGTCACTCCGGCCGCAAACCCTCCGACGCGGACCGCTCAGTCGGCCGGCACCAGCAGGTTGAGCGGACCCCGACCGCGCCCTAGCCGCGGCGCCGTCTCGATCGCCCGGCGCACCCACGCGCGGGACGCCGCCACCGCGGCGTGCAGCGGTTCCCCCCGCGCCAGCCGGGCGGTGATGGCGGCGGCCAGCGCACACCCCGAGCCGTGCGTGCTGGTCGTCGCGAGGCGTGGCGAGCGGAACACCTCCCAGGTCGCGCCATCCCAGTAGACGTCCACGATCTCGTCGCCCTCCAGGTCACCCCCCTTCAGGAGCACGGCGCGGACACCCAGGTCGCGTACCAGCGCGCGGGTGGCCGCCTCCTGGTCGGCCGGCGTCGCGACGATGCGCTCGAGCAGCGCCCCGGCCTCGGGGCCATTGGGGGTCAGCAACGTCGCGCGTCCGACGAGCCGCTCCCGGATCGCCTGGACGGCGTCCGGCTCGAGAAGCAGCGCGCCGGTCGTCGCCACCATCACCGGATCCACCACCAGCGCGGGGAAGCGGTGCCGCTCGGCGGCCTCGGCGACGGCCTCCACGATGGCGCGGGTGGCGAGCATGCCCGTCTTGACCGCGTCCGGCGGGATGTCCCCAGCGACGGTGGCGATCTGCAGCGCGACGAAGGCGGGCTCCACCGCGGCGATGCCGGCGACGCCTTCGGTGTTCTGCGCCGTGAGCGCCGTGATCACGCTCATGCCGTAGACGCCGTGCGCCTGGAAGGTCTTGAGATCGGCCTGGATGCCCGCCCCGCCGGAGGCGTCGCTGCCGGCGATCGTCAGGGCAACGGGCGAATGGGAAGTCCTCATGGATGTCAGGGTACCGGAAAGACGATCGGCGCGCCGCGCTCGCGCAGCGCGCCGAGTCCAATGCAACCCGCGAACGGGCCGGAGATCGTCGAGGCTAGCGGTTGTACTGCGCCAGCCGCTGCTGAATCTGGGTGTACTGGGCGTCCTGTGTGACGAGGTTCGCCCTGGGCGGCAATTGCGCGATCTGGGCCTGGATGCTCGCGATCCGGTCCTCGGTCACCGGATGCGAGGCGAAGAACTGCTCGACCGAGCTCGGGCGCGCCTTACGCCGACTGATCAGTTCCTGGAACATCGTCACCATGCCGTGCGGATCATAGCCCGCGTTGGTCATGTAGACGACTCCGAGCTGGTCGGCCTCGCGTTCGGCGTCGCGGCCGAACTTGGCGAACGTGCCCGAGCCGAGCAGCTGGGCCAGGATCTGCTGGTACACCGGAGGATTTCCGCCCAGCGCCAGCCCGGCGATGATGTTGAAGCCGTAGGCCTTCGAGAGCTGCTCGGTGCCGTGACGCGACACGCCGTGCGTGATCTCGTGCGACAGGACCCCGGCCAGCTCGGCGACGTTGTCCGCGGCGGCGATCAATCCGGTGTTGACGTACACGTGCCCGCCGGGAATGTTGAACGCGTTGATCTGCGGATCGGCGACGATGTGGAATTCCCACGGCGCCTGAGCCAGCTCGGTCTGGGCCACCAGCCGCTGACCAATTCGATTGACATATTGCAATGCGGTGGGATCGTTCACCAGGCGAAGCTGGCGCGCGATATCACGCTCGAGCTGGGCGCCGAGTTGCCACTCTTCCTGATACGAGACGAGGTTGAAATCGCCCTTGTTGACACCACTCGATGCGCAGGCAAAGGCGGTCAGCGTGACGGTGGTCACCGCCAGTCCGGCGGTCCGCAGACGGCGCCAGAACCCCGGTCGATGCGAGATGAAATGCATGATCGTCATCCTCCCGATGCAGGCCCGGGCCGGAGCGTACCGGCCGTGATGCTAATAGCGCCCTCCAAATGCAAAGGTTCCTGGGTTCCATGGTAGCGCCCGGGGCGGTGCGGCCGCTGTCACACTCCATACAACAGCGGATACGCGACTTGCACAGCCGCACCGGGCGCCGGCGGCAGGCAGGCTTTCTGCTCGAAGGCCCCCGGGCGATCGCCGATGCGCTCGACCGGGGCGTGGTCTTTCAGGAGCTGGTCGTCACCGAGGCCTCCGAATCCGTGGCCGCCGAGTGGCAGCGGGCCGGCCGGCTCGACGGGCGCACCGCGGTCTACCGGGCGACGATTGCCGAGCTCGCCGCGCTCGCCGACACCACCACGCCGCAGGGACTGCTGGCGGTGGGGAGCCTGCCGCCGCTGTCGCTCATGGCGCTGCCGGCCGCGCCGGCGGGATTGATCCTGTGGCTCGATGCGGTCCAGGATCCGGGCAATTTCGGCACCCTGTTGCGGACGCTGGCCGCTGTGGGCGGGACGATCGCCCTCTGCGGCGCGGGGACGGTCGACCCGTACAACCCGAAGGCGCTCCGCGCCGCCGCCGGCGCCACGTTCGGCCTCGCCGTCGCTGCCGGGGTGGCGCCGGCGGACGCGCTCGCCTGGCTGGATGGCCACGGGGTTCCGGTGGTCGCCCTCACCGCCGGCGCGCCGAACCTCTTCGATGCGACGTTGCCGAGGGGTCCGCTGGCGCTGGTGGTGGGGAACGAGGCGGCGGGGTTGCATGCGGAGATCGAGGCCCGGGCCGCGCTCGTCGTGGGGCTGCCGATGGCGCCCGGGATCGACTCCCTGTCGGTGGCGGTGGCCGGGTCGGTGGCGCTGTACGCCCTGGCGCATCACCTCGCGCCCGCACCGGCATGAGCCGCGCGCCGGTGGGGGGAGCGAAGCATCTGATGCGCCTCGCCAGCTGGTTGCTGCCGGTCGGCGCGGCGATCGCGTGGAGCCCGCTCGCGGCGAGCGCGGCCCAGGACGCCCTGGCGGATTCCGTTCGCCCGCGGGTGCGCGCGTTCGGCCTCGTCATCGGCTCGCTGCCGCCCGGTCCGCTCAACGCGATCACGGACGTGCCCGGTGTGCGGGTGGGCCATGTGACGCTGATCGAGGGCGACTCCATCCGCACCGGCGTCACCGCGATTCATCCGCACGGGGGCGACCTCTTCGCCGCCAAGGTTCCGGCCGCGATCCACGTGGCCAATGGCTTCGGCAAGCTGACGGGCTCGACCCAGGTCGCCGAGCTGGGCACGATCGAAACGCCCATCGTCCTCACCAACACGCTGGCGGTCGGCCGCGCCGCGGATGCGCTGGCGCGGTGGACGCTGGAACGGACGGCGGTCGAGGGCGTGCGGTCCGTCAACCCGGTGGTCGGAGAGACCAACGACGGCTTCCTCAACGCGATTCGGATCCCGCGCGTGGGAGCCGCCGAGGTGCATGCCGCGCTGGACGGCGCCCGCGAGGGGCCCGTCGCAGAAGGCACGGTCGGCGCCGGCACGGGCACCAGCGCGCTCGGCTTCAAGGGGGGCATCGGCACCGCCAGTCGCCGCGTGCGGATCGGGGCGGCCAGCTACACCCTCGGCGTCCTGGTCCAGTCGAATTTCGGCGGGGCGCTCGAGATCGCCGGGGTGCCGGTCGGGCGCCAGCTCGGCGCGGCGGGTTTTCTCGACGAGTGGCTTCCCGCTGGCGAATCCAGCGGGGCTGGCGATTCTATCGGGGGCGGCCAGGCCAATGCCGACAGGCCCGACGCGGCCGGCGGCTCGATCCTCATCGTGGTGGCTACCGACGCGCCGGTGGAAGCCGCGGCGCTGGCGCGGATCGCGCGCCGCGCGCCGTACGCTCTCGGCCGGGTGGGGGGCTTCTCGTACCATGGGTCGGGCGATTATGTGATCGCGTTCTCGACCAGCGGGAGTCTGCGGGTGCCGCACGTCACGGAAGGCGCCGAGTCGCCGCGGGCCGCATTGACCGGCGACGCGCTGAATCCGCTGTTCCTCGCCGTCGTCGAGGCGACCGAAGAGGCGATCCTGAATTCGCTCTTCCGGGCGACGCGCGTGACCGGGCACCACGGCACCTCCCGGGCGCTGCCGCTCGACCGGGTCAGGGCGCTGCTGGAAGCGCGGGGGCCGTCTTTCGGCGACTTTGTGCCGCCGGAGAATCCCTGAGATGACCGACCACCCCACCACGACGCCCGGCGCCGACACCGTCACGGTGCGGCCCGCCACTCCGGAGGATGCCCCCCGGCTGGCGGATTTCAATTGCCGCCTGGCGCTCGAAAGCGAGGATCGAACCCTCGACGCCGCGATGGTGGAGACCGGCGCCCGGAGCATCCTCGCCGACCCGGCCCGGGGGCAGTACTGGCTCGGCATCGGAGACGGCGAGCCGGTGGGGTGCTGCCTGGTGACGACGGAGTGGAGCGACTGGACGGCGGGCCGGTACTGGTGGCTGCAGTCGGTCTACGTGGAGCCGGCGTGGCGCGGGCGCAAGGTTTTCGGCGCGCTCTGGCGTCGCGTGCTCGCGGCCGCGCGTGCGGCCGGCGACGTCACCGCGATCCGACTCTATGTCGAGGCGGAAAACCGCGACGGCCGCGCCGTCTACGAGCGGATCGGCATGCACCCGACACCCTACCTCGTCTACGAGCTGCCGCTGGAGGGGCCGTGACCCCGGCGCGCAAGGCGCTGGCGGACCTGCTGGTGGTGGACGACGAGCCCGGCATCCGGCAGGCGCTCCAGCAGATGCTCGAGTACGAGGGGTATGGCGTGCGGACCGCGCGCGACGGGCCGGCCGCCCTCGCCGCCTACCGCGAGCAGCCGGCGGATCTGGTCCTCCTGGACATCAAGATGGCACCGATGGATGGCCTCGAGGTGCTGGAGAAGCTTCGCGCCGAGGATCCGGACGCGACCATCGTGATGATCAGCGGCCACGGCAGCGTGGAGACGGCCGTCGAGGCGCTCAAGCGGGGCGCGTTCGATTTT
>JBHENR010000125.1:0-4071 GCA_046262555.1 Gemmatimonadota bacterium
GTTCCACACCACCCGCGGGCAGACGACCCGCTTGCCCGCCGCGAGGGCCTCGCCGACCAGATCTCGCGTCGCCACCTCGCCGTCGACCGCGCCCACGTAGCAATGGATCGTGCCGGCCCGCCGGTAGCCGTCCAGGTCCGCCAGGCGGTCGATGATGGCCCGCGACCACAGGGCCTGGAGCGCCGGGTCGATCGCCCGTCGGATGTCCAGCAGCTGCGCGCGCAGACGCGCTTTCTCGTCGCGCAGCGCGCCCTGCATCACGTCGCCCATCGCTACTCCGCGCGCCGCACCGTCAGCGTCAGCCCATCCGCACCCACCACCTCCACGGCGGTTCCCACTTCCAGTGGTTCCTCGGCGCGGGCCCGCCACAGCTCGCCGCGCACCTGGATCTGGCCCGCGGGTTCCAAGGTCGCGGGGTCGATCCGCCGACGGACCACGCCGCGCTCTCCAACCAGTCCCTCGCGGCCGGTCGTCGGCCGGGTCCGCCAGGTCCGGTACGCCATGCCCACGACGAAGGCGAAGAACGCTGCCGTCAGGAGCGCCGCCGGAAGGATCACGCTCCAGCTCACGCGGAAGAACGGCTCGGGCGCGTCGAACAGCATCGTCGCCCCCAGCACGAACGCCACCACGCCGCCGACGGAAAGTAGTCCATGGCTCAATACCTTGATTTCGGCGATGAACAACACGATCGCGAACAGGATCAGCAGCACGCCGGCCGCGCTCACCGGCAGCGTCTGCAGCGCGAAGAACGCCAACAGAATACTGATGCCGCCCACCACCCCGGGCAGGATCGCGCCGGGGTTCATCAGCTCGAAGATGATGCCGTAGATCCCGATCAGCATCAGGAGGAAGGCGACGTTCGGGTTGGCGATCGTGTCGAGCACGCGGAACCGCCACCCCTTCGTCACCGTGCGGACCTCAGCCCCGGCGGTCGCCAGCGCGACCGGGCGACCGGCGACGTCGACCATGCGGCCATCCACCTCCGCCAGCAGGAGCGGCAGGGTGGGCGCCACGACGTCGATGACATCCGCCGCCAGCGCCTCCACCTCGGTCAGCGCCGCGGCCTCGCGCACGGCCTGCTCGGCCCACTCGGCGTTGCGGCCGCGGCGGGTCGCGAGCGCGCGCGCGAAGGCCACCGTGTCGTTGAGCACCTTGCGGTCGAGGTCGCCCTCCAGCGCGACCGGCGTCGCCGCGCCGATGTTCGTGCCCGGGGCCATCGCCGCGACGTGGGCGGCAAGCGTGAGGAAGACGCCCGCCGAGCCCGCCCGCGCCCCGCTCGGGGCGACGTAGACGATGATCGGCACGGCGCTGGCGAGCATCGCCTGGACGATGTCGCGGGTCGAGTCCACCAGCCCCCCGGGGGTGTCGAGCTCGATGACGAGGGCCGCGGCGCCCGCCTCGGCCGCGCTCTCGATCGCGTCGACGAGGAACTCCGCCGACGCCGGCTGAATCGCCCCGTCGATCACGACGCGGGAGACGAAGGCGCGCTCCGGCGGTTCGCGGCCGTGCTGCGCCGCGAGGGTAACGAAGAGGAAGGAAGCCCAGCCGAGCGCGCGGGCCACCGGTCGGTTGTCGCGCATGGCAATACCTCGGATATTCCGGCCGATGCCTTCCCTGGCCGTACGTCTCACGCTGCTGCTCCTAACGCTAACAGCCATCCCCGCCGCGGCACAGCAGGCGCGGTGGTGGTCGCCGGTCGTCGCTCGCCAGGCGATGGTCGTCTCCGCGAATCGCGAGGCCACCGAAGCCGGCGTGGACATCATGCGCCGGGGCGGCACCGCGGTGGACGCGGCGATCGCGGTTCATTTCGCGCTCGCCGTCACGTTGCCGAACGCGGGCAATCTGGGCGGCGGCGGCTTCCTGGTGCTGCGCCAGGCCGACGGCACGGTGAAGACCTACGACTACCGCGAGCGCGCCCCGCTGGCGGCGACCAGCGACATGTACCTCGATGCGAACGGCGCGGTGATCGAGGACCTGTCCCTGATCGGCGGCAAGGCGGCCGGGATTCCCGGGTCGGTGGCCGGCATGGCGCTCGTCCACGCCCGCCACGCCACGCTGCCCTGGGCCGAGCTGATTGCGCCCGCCATCCGGCTGGCCGAGGCGGGGTTCCCCATCAACCTCACGCTGGCGGGGAACATCGCGAGCTACCAGTCGTCGCTTTCCCGGTTCCCCGCGAGCGCGGCCATTTTCCTCCCCGGCGGGAGCCCCCCGGTGATGGGCGACACCCTGCGCCAGACGGCGCTGGCGCGGTCGCTGCGGCTGATCGCCGAGCAGGGCCCCGACGTGTTCTACCGTGGCGAGCTCGCCGACTCCCTGGTGGCCGGCGCCAACCGCTACGGGGGGATCTTCACGCGTGAGGATTTCGCGGCCTACGAGGCGCATGAGCGCCCGCCCGTCACCTTCGACTACCGCGGCTGGACGATTCACAGCATGGGGCCCGCCTCGTCGGGCGGGCTGACGATGAAGCTGATTCTGGAGCAGCTCGAGACGTTCGACCTCGCGGCGTATCCGTTTCACAGCGCGGCGGCGGTGCATCGCATCACGGAAGCGATGCGCCGCGCGTTCGCCGTGCGGAACGCGCACTTCGGCGACACGGATTTCATCACCCTCCCCGACACCCTTCGCACCGAGGGGTTCGCCCGGTTGCTGGCGGCGACGATCGACACGCTCCGCGCGACGCCATCGGCCGCCCTGCCGAGCGGCTTCACCGATGGGCACGAAGGGATCCATACGACCCACTTCTCGGTGGTGGATCCCCAGGGGAACGCGGTCGCCTCGACGACGACGCTCAACGACCTGTTCGGCTCCCGCGTCTCGGCCGCGGGCATTCTCCTCAACGACGAAATGGATGACTTCACGGTGAAGCCCGGCGTGCCGAACACCTATGGCCTGGTGCAGGGCGAGGCCAACCGGATCGAGCCCGGCAAGCGGCCGCTGTCGGCGATGACGCCGACGATCGTCGAGCGGGGCGGGCTGCTGCGCTTCGTCGTGGGCACGCCCGGCGGCTCGACCATCATCTCCACCGTGGCGCAGGTTCTCATCAACGCGCTGGACTACGACATGACGATCGCCGAGGCGATCGACGCCCGCCGGCTGCACCACCAGCACCTGCCCGACGTGCTGCGGGTCGAACCCTTCGGCCTCTCCGACGACACCGTGCAGATTCTCAAGGCCCAGGGCCACACGGTGGAGTTCCGCGACGAGTATTCCGGTCGCGTCAACGGGATCGAGGTAGGCCCCGAGACCGGCTGGCGGTACGGCCGCAGCGACCTGCGCGGCGGCGGCTGGGCGGCTGGGTATTGACACCGCACATTACATATGTTACATTATATGCATGGCTCGAGGCACCTCAGGAAGAATTGTCATTGAAATAGACCCGCACGAGAAGAACCGTCTGCACTCTGCTCTCGCTTCGGAAGGAATCACCTTGAAAGAATGGTTCCTGCTCTGCGCCCGATCCTACCTAGAAAACCGCCAGCAACCATCACTTTTCGACGACCGAAAAGCCCCCCTCCGGGTTGCCGACCACAACTAAGGAGGAGCGTGTGAATTCCACGACAACCGCGCGCGATCCAATTCGGGATCGCCTTGCTATTCTTCGGCCACACCTTACGACGTCGCACGGTATTCTATTCAATACCGATTGTCTTGAACTCCTCCAATCAGTCCGTTCAGAATCCATTCACACGGTCTTTGCGGACCCGCCCTTCAATCTCGACAAGGACTATCGAAACGGCTTTCGTGACCAATGGGCCCCGACGGAATATCTCGCGTGGTGCGCTCAGTGGATTGAAGAGTGTTGCAGGGTACTCCTGCCCGGCGGTTCGCTGTTCCTCTATATACTCCCCCGCTGGGGCATACACCTGGCCGCAAGACTAGACGAGCTACTTACGTTTAGAAATTGGATTGCTATTACTATGAAGGGCACATATCCGCGCGGTCGTCGACTATATCCTGCACACTACGCAATCCTCTACTTCACCAAGGGCGAGCCTCACGTCTTCAATCAGGTTCGCCTCCCGATTCAAAAGTGCCGACACTGCGGCGGAGAGATCAAAGATTACGGTGGAC
>JBHENR010000126.1:0-3037 GCA_046262555.1 Gemmatimonadota bacterium
GCCGGCCCCCGGTCCGCCCACAGCCCGAGCGCCACGCTGATCGGAATCGCCACCAGCCAGTAGCCGAGGGCGATGATGAGGAACGGCACCCGCGTATCGCCGAGCCCCCGCAGGATCCCGCACGCGACCACCTGGGCGCCATCGAAGATCTGGAACAGCCCGGCGATGGGAATCAGCACCATCGCGATCGCCGTCACCGCCACATCGCTGGTGTAAATGCCCGCAATGGCGCGGGGCGCGACCAGCAGGGCGATGGCGGACAGAACCATGAAGCCCGTGCCGCATAGGATTGCCGCTCCGGCCGCCCGGCGGGCGTCCTCCGCGCTTCCCCGCCCCACCGCCTGGCCCACGCGCACCGCCGCCGCGGCGGCGACGCCCGACGGGACCATGTAGGTGAGCGAGGCGAAGCTGATGACGATCTGGTGGGCGCCCATTGCCGCCACCCCGATCCACCCCATGAACACCGCCACCAGCCCAAAGGCGCCGAACTCCAGCACGAACTGCCCGCCGATGGGCACGCCAAGAGCCGCCATCCGGGCCAGCGGGGCGAGCCGCCGCGTCGTGGGGGGGAGCGGACTCAGGTACGGCCGGAGCGGCCGCCAGGCAAGGGCCAGCAGTCCCAGTGCGAGAAACACGCGGCTGATGCTCGACGCCCAGCCGGTGCCGACGGCGCCCAGCGCCGGCAGCCCGAGACGGCCGTAGATCAGCGCCCAGTTGAGTCCCACGTTGAGGAGGTTCGCCAGCAGGATCACGGTGACGACGGGCGCCAGCCGGCTCAGCGACTGGAGGGTGTGCCGCAGGACGATGAAGACGAAGACCGGGAAGACGCCGACGATCGTCGCCCGCGTGTAGGCGGCCGCCACCGGTACGATCGTAGCGGGTTGCCCCAGGCGTGAAAGGATCCACTCCCCCGGCGCCAGCAGCAGCATCGTCGGCACCGACAGCAGCAGCGCCAGCAGCAGGCCCCGCTGGAGGGCGCGCGCGACGCCCACGTCATCCCCCGCGCCCACCGCCTGGGCCACCACCGGGTCCAGCGCGAGCAACGTGCCCATCCCGAAGATGGTGGCGAGGACGAAGTAGAGGTTCCCCAGCGCGACGGCCGCCAGCGCCTCGCCCGACAGGCGCCCGACCATGATCGTGTCCGCGACCCCCATCAGCATGAGGCCCACCTGCATGACCACGACCGGACCCGCCAGCGCCAGCAGGGCCCGCAATTCGAGCCGAAACGGAGAAGCCCCATCACCGATGGCGATGGGGCTTCCCATCATGCGAGCGGCGGCCGGCTACCGCCGGAGCCGCGCCCCCAGTTGAATCCGCCGCGGGTCACCCAGACCGCTGCGGATCGTGCCATCGAAGTTGAACAGCAACCCGGTGGGCGACGAATCGAGGAAATTGTCGCGGTTAAAGACGTTGAACACCTCGACGATCGCCTCCAGCGTCGCACCGTTCCCGAACGCGAACGGCCGCGACACGCGCACGTCCCAGGCAAAGAATTCGTTGTCGCGGCGGAGCGTGTTCCGATCGAGGATCGTGCCGTTCGCGCACACCCGGTCGCCCGGCGCCGCCGCCCGCTCGCCGGAACCGCTGTTGTTCACGCATTTCTCCGAGATCGGCTGGGCGGACGCCACGCTGATCGTGTTGTTGACGTACAGCTCCCAGGGGAGCTGCGCCAGCATGTAGGCGTTGAACCGGTGCCGCTGGTCGCGATCGGAGTAGCCGAACTCGCGATCGAGCTGATCGGCGCGCGCATAGCGGTAGCTGAACGGATCGCGCTCGTTGTCGTCGTCGGACTTGTCCGACGAAAGGGTGTAGTTCGCCTCGAGCTCGAGCCAGTCCGTAAGCGACCCCTTGAGCCCCACCGTCCCGCCGTGGTAGCGGGACTTGGCGGTGCTCTCGAGTGTGGTGAGGTCGCCGATGCCGTTCAACGTGTCCCCGGCGCCCGCCTGCGACGCCCCAGCAGGCAACCCGGTGGAGAACGGGCTCCCGAAGAGCGCGTCGTTCCGGTTGACGAACCGGAACAGGTTGTCAGTGCGAGCGTAGGTGTACGACACATACCCCGCCAGGCGCGGGGCGAGGACGCGCTCGTACTCAAGGCTGCTCGACCAGGTCCGCGGATTCTCGAAGTCCTCGTCGGTGACGAACACCGTCGGGTGATCCGGGAACGCCCCAGCGGTGTTGATCAATTGATTGTAGGCCGGCGGAGTCACCCCGAAGCCATTGAAGAAGCTCGCCCGGAAGATCGTCTGCCCGATCGAGCCGTTGGTCGAGCGCGTGCTGGCGAAGATGAGGCCCGGCGTCCGCGCATAGAACAGTCCGGTGTTGCCGCGGAAGATCTGGCTGCCGTCCCCATCGATGTCATATGTGAGCCCCAGCCGCGGCTGGACGTTGTCCCAGTCCGTCGGGATCTCGCCGCTGGAGGGAAACGCCTGGCCCTTGCGGGTGGTGCCGATGAACGGCGCGAAGAACACCTCGTCCGGCGGCGTCAGCACGTCGGGCTGGACCTGGACCTCCCACCGCACGCCCGCGTTGACCGTCAGCTTCGGGTTCGGCTTCCAGGTGTCCTGGACGAACAGGCCGATCTCGTGCTGGGGAATGGACTGCGTGCCGGCCTCTTCCACCGAACCGATTGGCGGGACCGGCGCCTGCTGGAGGAACAGCAGCAGCGGTCCGGTGATCGTCGTCCCCGCCGGGCACGAGCCCGTCGCATTGCTGGTGCCATTGGAACACTGCACGAACGTCGGGCCCTGCTGGACGTAGTTGATGAACCCGTCCACGCTGTTGAAAATGAAGCGGCCGTTGGCGAAGCCGATGAAGGTCTGGGTCGCCTCGGTGTAGTTGTATTCCGCGCCGGCCTTGTAGAGGTGATTGCCGCGCAGCAGCGAGATGTTGTCGAGCGCCTGGAAGCGCCAGTCATACGCCTCGATCGGGATGAAGAACGGCAGGCCGAAGCGGATGTTGTTGGCAAAGCTCATCGCCGTGTCCGGGAACGGCCGGCCGGAGGAAATCTGCGGGCCCTCATAGGGCCGCGGCCGATCCT
>JBHENR010000127.1:0-7412 GCA_046262555.1 Gemmatimonadota bacterium
ACCGATCACCACGTCCCCCGGCTGCTCGACCCGCTCGAGTCGCCCTTCGTCCTGGATGTAGAGGCTCAACGTCGTCCAACCGTCAATCGCCAGTCCACTGATGGTGCCGTTGGAGCGGTTGAGCAGCTGGCCGTTCAGGACGATCCCGACCGGCGGCACGTTGGTCCGCGTACGGGTGGTCCAGATCCCGCCGGCCTGCGTCAGCGCGCGAACCAGGCTCCCGCCCCGGGTGGCCTGGCGGCGGATCTCGACCCAGTCGATGACGAAGCCGGGCGCCTGGAGCTGGAGCGTGATTTCGGTGTCCGGCCGGCCGTCGGATCGCAGGCGTCGCGTCCGTCCGACGGCATCGGTCCGGCCCTGACCGACGAGCTGCACGCGGGCCTGCACCTGCCCCCCGCGCAGCACCACGGTCGAGGTGGCGGCGCTGCGGTCCACGACACCGGCGGGTACGGTGGACACCGGGATGATCCGCGTCCCCGGGGGGGGAGCGGGTGTGCCTCTCGCACCGGACCCGGCTCCAGCCATCGGCGGCGGTGTGCGAACGGGCGGCGCAGTCGGCACCGCGGCGTCCATCGGCATGAGCTCGATTCCGGGCATCGCGCTGGCCGCTCGCGCGGCGGACGCGCCGAAGTAGTCGAGCTCGGGCGGGACGGTCCTGTTGCCATTGGCCATCGCGAGGAGCTGCGTGGCTTCGCGCAGCAGCGGCAGCGGATTGGTGCCGGCGGTATAGGCCTTGGCGAGGTCGGCCCGGATGTATCCCAGCATCCGCGTGGCCATCGACTGGTAGACGTCCGCCGGGGCATCGGCGGGCCAGCTGGTCGACGTCGCGACGGTGCTTTCCAGGCTGCGGAGGAACTCGTCGATCACGCCGCGCCACTGGGTCTGGAGCGCGATCAGATCCGCTTCGTGATATCCCTGCTCGAAGAGCTCACGCCCGGCGGCCGCGAGCTGCTTGTCAGCGTCGGTCGCCGTGATCTGCCCCAGCGCCGCCTGGATCGAGAGCAGCTGGTCGTAGTGGCGGAGGTAGTTCCGGATCCAGACGCGCTGCTCCGCGGCTTCCCGAACGTCGGCCCGGAGGTTGTCCTGGGCTCGGGCCGCCGCCGGAATCAGGCAGAGCAGCACCAGCAGCGACGCCGACGCCAGCACAGAGCGCTTCATGGGGCGGTCCAGGAGCCGCCGCATGTGCCGCCTCCGAACGAGGTGAGGGTGACGTTGACCGAACCGCCTCCAACGATGGCGCCGCCCGACGGCTGACTGAAGCGGCCCCCCCAGTTCACGCTCCAGTCCGCAGCCGATCCGGAACCGGACGCGGTGCCGTCGGCGCCCACATTTCCGCCGACGGGATACGTGCTGTTCGAGCTCAGATAAGTTCCGTTGACGCCGCCCGACCCAGTGAGGGTCAACGAAAAGGTCCCGCCATCCGTGATATCGCTCATCTCCGGATCTTTCCACTTGCAGAGGACGCCCCAGCGGCCGGTCACCGTGCCCTTGGCCGTCGTTGCCACCGCGGGTGCCTCGCCGGCCAGCGCGGCCCGCCGCTTGTCCACGCAGTGCTGGGCGCGGGTGAGGTGCTCGTAGAGGTAAAGATTCTCCTCGTGCGCCAGCTCGAGCGCCGCGAGATCGATCGCCTCGTACCGATTCTTCGCCCGGTCGCGCGCGTTTTTGGCGTCCTCGATCTTGTTCTGTATCTCCCCGATCCGCTCCCGGAGCTTCTCCTCCTCCTGGAGCAGGCGCAGGTACTCGGGATTGTAGCGGTCGGTGTGGACCTGCCGGATGATTCCGCGCCGCTCGTCCCGCAGTGCCTCCCACTTGGTGCGGTAGCCGGCGATCTCGGCATTGATCTGCTCGTCCCGGCCCTGGAGCCAGTTGTCGGGGTCCTTGATCGTCTTGAGCTCGGCCTGCAGCCGGGCGATCTGGTCCTGAAACCCCGTCATTTCCGATTCGATCTGCTGCAGACGCGTGGGGCCTCCGGCGGGATTTTCGGCGCGTTCGGTGGCCGCCATCCGGTCCTCAAAGGGCTTCTGGGCGGCTTCGATGATATTGAGCTCGGCGTCGAGCGGGCCCTTCGAAT
The DNA here is from genome assembly GCA_046262555.1 of Gemmatimonadota bacterium. Lineage (GTDB taxonomy): Bacteria > Gemmatimonadota > Gemmatimonadetes > JACCXV01 > JAHWKZ01 > JBHENR01. Next base: position 2,072 of record JBHENR010000127.1, read on the forward strand.
CGTCCAGTTGCTTGAGCGCCTTCTCGGCATCCTTGAACGCCGTGTGCCTGGCCGACGAGTCCGCGACGGCGGCGGTCGTGGCCCGCTGTTGGGCCGCGATCTCCGCCTGGATCTTGGCGGCCAGGGCATCGAGCTGGGCGCTGGTGGCGGTCTCGGACTGGCTGCAGTAAGCGAATTCGGCCGAGACGACGCGCTGGACGGTGGCGGCGGGGACTCGCGCCCCCTGCGCCCAGGCGCCGGGCGTGAGCAGAAGTGTCCCCAGGAGCGAAGGGGCGAGGCGACGCACGACGAAGAGCACTGACGGACGAATCAGGATGGTCATCGAACGGGCGGCTCCGCGCTGGGGGTGAACGACTTGCAACCTATGAAACAGGGTGCCAGATGCGCAAGTTCCGCCCGACTCCCATGCCGGGCAGGCAACGCGGACCTCAGCTGGCCCCCGCGGGAGTCAGTTCCCCCCCCGCGCAGGACGTCTCGGGATCGCGCGGGACGAATTGCACCGTCCCGCCCAGCAGAAACGCCTGGAAGCTGTTCGTGCGGACCCGGGCGAGATAGTGGAACGTGCCGTCGGGATGCGTTCCCCCGCCATCGATGTTTCCCGCGTCGTCGATCTTCCCGCCGACGCCGAACGACCCCGACGGGCCGACGTAGGTGCCACTGACGGTCCCGTCCCCCACCAGCCGCAGGCTGAAGGTTCCCCCCTCGTTCAGCGGGATGCCGTCCCGCCAGCAGGCGACGTTCCAGCGTCCGGAGACGGTGCCGCGGAAGTCGTTGACGACGATACCCGGAGGGGCCTGGCTCCGGCGCCAGAGTTCGTCATCGAGCGCTTTCAACGACTGCTTGACGGTCGCCAGGAAGATCCCGGTCGAGGACTTGAGCTTGTTGTGCATCGACACGATGGAATCAGGGGAGAGCTGTGCGGTGAGGATCAGGGTGCCGAACAGGTCGGCCTCCTGCTCGCGGCTGATGATTACGCCCCCGCCGGGCCCGGGGATGTAGAGGTGGCGCTTGTCCTCGATCGCCTGGCGCATCTCCTCCCAGAACCGGCGGTCGCGCTGCAGCTCGTCGTCCGTCCCGAAGACGCTGACCGGCGTCTGCGCCGGCGCGAGCTGGGGGACGAGGCAGAGCAGGAGCGCGGGGAGCAGCGTCCGCGCCGTCATCTTCAGGGCACCGCCCAGGTGCCGGTGCAGGAGCCTCCGCCGAAATCCGAGATGGTCACCTGCAGGCCGCCACTGCCGACGATGCCCCCTTCCCGCGGCTGATCGAACCGGCCGGACCAGTTGAGCGACCAGCCGGAGCCCGACCCGGTTCCGTTCGCTGTTCCGCTGGCGGCGATGGCGCCCTCGACCCCATAGGCCGAGCTGGAGCTGATGTAGCTGCCGCTCACGCCGCCCCGGCCATCGAAGGTGATCGTGAACGTTCCGCCATCGGTGAACTTGTCCATCTCCGGATCGTTCCACGAGCAGGCGGAGCTCCACTTCCCGCTCGCGGTGCCCTGCAGCGTCGTGGGGACTGGCGTTTCCCAGGAAGTCGGCGGCTGGATGCCGGCGCCAGTGAGGGCCCGGACCAGCCGCTCGCGCCCCTCTCGAAGTCGCCGGATTTCCGCATCGATCTCGGTGAGATAGGTGCGGGTCATGACGCCGAACATCTGGGCGAATTTAGCGGCCTGCTCCACCTTCATCGTACCGTTTAGCAGCGCGCTGACGAAAAGGCTCTCGACCTGTTCGGGGGAGACGAGTATGACGCTCCCCTCGCCCGTGCCGCCGATGACGAGGCGGAAGTTTTCCCCGCGGATCTTGCGGGCGACTTCCTCTAGGTCCCGCACCTCGATGTCGATCGCCATAATCCGGATCTCGATCTGATCCTGGGTGAGCACCTGTGCGCGTGCGGGGGGCACCCCCAGTACGAGGAGGGCGGCGAAAGAAAGCCCGGAGATCCAACGGGTTGACATGGCGGGCACCATCTTATGCGGGAGACGCCGGATTGTAAATCGAGTCCGGGCGCGCCCGCGGCATCTTTCCGGGTTCAGTCGAGCGGCCGCAGCGTGCCGGGGTCGCAGTTCTTTTGATAATCGGGGAGCAGCTGAACGAGTTCCACCGTGCTGCCCGCTTCCAGGACGATGGTGTCGTTCCACCGTCCCAGCCGGATCGCCCACCGATATTCGCCCCCGGGGACGGTGTCGGTGTCATACCCGACCCAGGCTACATCATCCGGGGTTCGCCCGCTCCCCTGCGCAATGCCTCGGGCTCCCTCGGTGCGAATCGTGCCGCGGGTCGGAATCATTTCCGCATTGAACTCGAACTCCGCTCGGACCGTGCCGTCTCCGACCAGGGCGAGCGTGAAGTCCCCCTGAACCGGCGGCTGGCCGGCTCCGGCACAGGGGATCAGATACGTGCCCCGATAGCCGCCCTGCACCAGGCGCCAATCCATCGGATCGGGGAAGCGAATGGTGCCCGGTCGCGGCGGCGGTGCGGGAGTTGAGGCCACCGGGGTCTCAGGGGGGAGGGGTGGAGCGGTGGTTGGGGGAGTCGTCGGCGGCGGCGCCGCGCCGCCCCGCTGCGCCTCGAGCTCGCTCAGCTGCCGCTTCATGATGCTGAGCGCGCCCCGCGAAACGGCGAGTTGCTCTCTCGTCCAGCTGGAAACCGAATCGGGATGCAGCCGTCCCACCAGGACCAGCCACCCGGCGATCGCCCCGGCCCGATCACGATCGACGACCACGAGAGATCCCCACGTGTTGCCGGCCCCGTCCGGGGCAAGGACCATCTGGCGCTGGCTCTCGATGTCCCCGATGAGCTGGCGCAGCGTAGCGATCTCATCGTCCTGGACGGCCGCTTGCGCGGTGGCGACGGGGGCCGTGGCCAACACCGAGAAGGCCATGAGAGAGATCCAGCGGGTGCGCATGGGGTTTCTCATTCTATTCAGGATCCGACAGGTTGTAAATGGTGCGCGGTCACTCCGGCCGCGGCAGCGCTCCCCGCGCGCGGCCCCGCAGCCGCGGGTCCATCGCGTCCCGGAGTCCGTCGCCGAAGAGGTTGAAGCCGAGCACGACCAGGCCGATGGCGAGGCCGGGGAAGAGCGAGATCCACCACGCCGACCGCAGGAAGTCGCGGCCGTCGCTGATCATCGAGCCCCACGAAGGCGTCGGCGGCTGGGCGCCCAGCCCGATGAAGGAGAGCGCCGCCTCGTGCAAGATCGCCCCCGCCATCCCCAGCGTCACGGCGATGATCGCGGGCGCGAGGCAGTTGGGCAGCACGTGGCGCGCCAGCAGCCGCGCGTCGCCGAGGCCCAGCGCGCGGGCGGCCTGGATGTAGTCGAGCTCGCGCACCACCAGCGCCTGCGAGCGGACCAGCCGCGCCAGTCCCGCCCAACCGACGATGCCGATGGCGACGAAGACGACGCCCAGCCCGGGCTGGAAGGCGGCCGTGATCGCGATCAGAAGGAGCAACGTGGGGAACGCCAGCGTCACGTCGGCCAGCCGCATGACGACCGCATCCGTCTTCCCGCCGTAATAGCCCGACGTGACGCCCAGCGCGACGCCGAGGGCAAAGGCGATCGCCTGCGAGACCACGCCCACCAGCAGCGACACCCGCGCGCCATACAGCACCCGGGACAGGATGTCCCGGCCGAACGAGTCGGTGCCGAACCAGTGCGCCCACGACGGGCCTTGAAGACTGGCGGCGAGATCCTGCGCCAGCGGGTCGTAGGGAGCCAGCCAGGGTCCGGCGACGCCGACCACGACGAGCAGGGCGATCACTCCCAGTCCAGCGAGCGCCAGCCGGTTGCGCCTGAGCTCGTGCCAGAGGTCCATCAGGGCGCCCCTGATCCAGGAGCCGCCGCGGGGAAAACCGCGGGCGTCCAGTTGTGCGGACGGACACAGTCCCGCGCGTGCATCGTGAACATCAGCGCATTCAAAGCGAGCTGCTTCCCGTGGAGGGGCAAGCTCGTCAGCGCGATCAGGGGATTGAGGACCATGGCCCCGCAGAAAAACGGCCGATGCCACCTCTGGCGCGCGATGCGGTCGATCTCGAGCATCGTCGCCGTCGCGCGGTCGAAAGTTCTGGACGTGCTCTCACCCTCAGGCAGCATCGACAGGCGATCAGGATCGACCGCGATGGCGCGACCCACTATCGCCTTATCGCCCGCGCCGAGCGTCACCCGCACGACATCCCCTGGCCGTGCCACCGGCCGGGTGTGGGCGCAGCCTGCCACCAGCGCGGCGCCGAGCACGAGAAGGCTGCACGCCCGCCTCATCCGGCCGCCTCTCCCTCATACCGGATCCGGGGGTCGAGAAATCCGTACAGCAGGTCCACCGCGAGGTTGACGAGCACGAAGATCAGCGCCAGAAACAGCACCGTCCCCTGGATGACCGGCAGGTCGCGCTTGAGGATGGCGGTGAGCGCAAAGCGGCCGATCCCGGGCCAGGCGAAGATCGATTCGGTGAGCACCGACCCCGAGAGGTAAGCGCCGAAGTCGAGGCCTATCGCGGTGACCACCGGAATCAGCGCCGCCTTGAGCGCGTGCTTGCCGATGACCGTCCTTTCCGCGAGTCCCTTGGCGCGGGCGGTGCGGATGTAGTCGAGCCGGATCACCTCCAGCATGGACGAGCGGGTGAGGCGGGCGATGTAGGCGGTTGAGCGCATCCCGAGAGTGAGCGCGGGCAACACCAGGTAGGCGAGCGCGCCGCCGCCGTAGCCTGACGGCGGCAGCAGCTCCCACCACACCGCCACCACGAGGATCAGAATCAGCCCCACCCAGTAGACGGGGAAGGAGATCCCCAGAAACGCGAACGTCATGCCCAAGCTGTCGATCCAGCTGGACTGCCGGACGGCCGAGACGATGCCGATCAGTACTCCGCTCAGCGTGGCAAACACCATCGCGAACGAGGCGAGATACAGCGTTTTAGGAAAGTGTTCGAGAATCCCTTCGAGCACCGGCTGGCGGGTGATGTAGGAGCGGCCCCAGTCGCCGCGCACCAGGCCGCTCACGTAGTGGCCGAACTGGCTCCAGACCGGCTCGTCGAGATGGAGCTCGGCGCGGAGGCGTTCCAGGGTCGCCGGATCGAACCGGTCGCCGACCATCGCGAGCACGGGGTCGCCGGGGGCGAGGTACAGCAGGCCGAAGGTGACCAGCAGCACCCCGAACAGCACCGGGATGGTGTGCACGATCCGGCGCAGCGCATACTGGAGCATGACGGATCGTCGCTTCGGTGAGAGATTGGGAGCGAATCAGCCCGGGTAACGTATTCCGCGGCCGGCGCGGCGCGCAACGCGCCGGGTCGGATCGTCATTCTAATGGCGTCGTCCTTCTCGCTGTGTCGTCATTCAAGGGAGGCTTTCGTGAT